>CAZCKG010000337.1:0-3150 GCA_964498825.1 uncultured Methanosarcinales archaeon | reverse complement strand
TTTCTGCGGTTAAATAACAAAAGGGGATTCTTCTGCGCCCTTGATAATGAAGAAACTTGAGTTTTTCCGGAGGCTGAAGGCATTTTCACAAACTTGAGTAAAGTGCAAAAATTTACATCAAAAACTATAATTGAAAATAAAAGCCAAATGGGTAAAAAAATATATTAAGTTGGACAATATATTCAATAATATAAAAAAGTTGGAAAATGTCGTGTCAGATTGTTTAATCAAAATCGGGATTAAACTACTAAATTAAGTTACCAAGGTTTTTAACAACCAATATAAATTTACTAATAAATATTCACGTTTGTTGTAGGGCCTAAATATTTGCCGATACCTGTGGCAATTTAGAAACTTTTCTAACTATTTTAGACCTTATTTTATTGAACCCTATACTTCAAAATACCAGATAAAAAACGAAAAGTATAAACACGAAGGTATAAAAAATGGAGAGAGTTCCTACAGGCATCGAAGAGCTTGACAAAAAGTTGATTGGGGGTTACCCTGCAAATAAAGTTACCCTCATTACGGGTGTGGCAGGAAGTGGAAAAACAATTTTTGGACTCCATTTCATTTATAAAAACTGTCTTGAAGGCAGGAAATGTCTGATAATTGCAACTGAAGAAACTCCTGAAGACATTCTTTATCAGGCAAAAATATTAGGAAAAGATCTTACTTCTTACTATGAGAGCAAACAGCTCATTATAGAAAATATGTTTGAAGATCGCTCCGAATTAATAGAACAAACAAGATACGGCTTTAAGCCCGAAAGTCTGGATATTGAAATCCCCAATCTTGTTAAATTGATACATGAAGGAACTGAATGCCTTGTTGTAGACAATATAGGGACTTTTGCTCTCAGAGTTTCAATGAAAAAACTCAGAGACCAGTTTGACGGGTTAAACTACCTGGTAAGAAAAAAAGGTTGTACTGCTCTTTTGATAATGGACGAGTCCGCACATAATATAACTCATCAACTTGCCGAATACTCGGTTTACGGGTCTATTCGCCTGCTGGTAAAAGAAAATTCTTACCTTGGAAAAATGGAACGTTATCTGAGTATCCCCAAGATGCGCAGCACTCCTATTTCTCCTGAAATGTCTGTCTTTGAGATAACTTCCGAAGGAATTAAGATTCATGAGTCAAGGGGCGAAAATATTGCTGAATAAAAAGAATAATCTGAAAATCCTCATTGTAGATGACATGCAGGAAAATATAGAACTTTTGAAAGAATACCTTTCAGCAGAGCCCTATACTTTAATCACTTCATACAGCGGGAAAGAAGCTCTCCAGAAAGCAAAAGAAGAAAAACCCGATCTTATTCTTCTTGATGTTCTTATACCTGACATGAGTGGTTATGATGTTTGCAAAACTATCAAAAATGATCCTGATACCCAGTTTATTCAGGTGCTGATGCTTACAGCTCTTACGGAACTTGAAGACAGGATCAGAGGAATCGAAGCCGGAGCTGATGATTTTCTAATAAAACCGATTAGAAAGCTGGAACTCAGCACCAGAGTGAAATCCCTGCTTCGGGTAAAATCCATGCATGACCGGCTGGTAACTGACCGTAACAACCTTGAGATAAAAAACAGGATACAGAGTATACTTACGGCAATAATTCCCACTCTGCTCCAGTCCATTTCAAATGAAGAAAAGAAGATCGTTATAAACCAGATGACAGGCATGGTCGAAAAAACGCTTCTTGATATGTACCATTTTGAAAATATGGAAATGGATTTTGCTTACGCTGGGGAGGTTTGTGCCGAAATAATGAATCAGTTAGGTGGAAACTTTTCCTCTATGGTAGGTGAAAATGACAAATTCTGGATAATAAGAGGAACAAAGTGCCCCTGGGGGGGAGAAGAAGCCCGCAAAAACCCGATTTTATGCACTCTAACCCGAAAAATCTTTTCAAGTGTAACTCTTAAAGTGGATTCCGACTTCATCCTTGAGGCGCGCAAAACGATAGGCAATAAAAACGACTGCTGTGAATTTCTTATAAAAATAGAATGAGATTATTGGCCAGGAAAATGAAAAAGCGAAAAAAATAAGGCGCAAAAATAAGAAATTGAATTCATTTAAAGAGCCATCAAATAAATATACAGGTAATGAGCTGGAGCAAGATAATACAGGTAACGGAGCTGGGACAGGTATTGTTTTAAGCTAATGAGCGATTTAAAGAATATAATATTCAAAATAAATAATTCATTACTGGTCTGTTTCATGCCTTTAAGCCTGTAATAGTTCACTTCATAGCGCTAAGAATTCTCATCCCTTCTGATGTGATGTCAAAGAGAGAATATTTTACCGGGACAGCTTTGTTTCGCATTTTTTCGATATAGAGATACTGTTTAGTCTTCCCTGCACTGAGATTCTCCTGTGACATGAGCCTGATCAACCCAAAAGCCATATAACCTGCAAGCCTGTGGGTCATTTCGTAAGAATCCTCATCCATAATAAAGAGGCTTGTACATCCATTTTTTAAAAGAATTATGTTTATTGAGCTGAATTCATCGGCAAATTCTCTTATGTCGTAATTTATAGCCATTACCCCAATATTGTCAATTACCACGACATCTACTTCAGAAGATATTATGCTAAGATACTCTATTATATCCGCATCCACGGAGCAGAGTCCTTTCCCAAATTTGGATACGAATTTTATTTTATTCATCTTGTCTTCAAAAATATTTCTTATACTGAGCTGCCCGCTCTCCAGAAAAGGCCGCAGATCAAGATTCAGACTTGTTGATTGGCTTAGAATATCTTCCGTGAGTTCCCTTGTAAGCACAAGAATGCATTTTTTACCTTCCTGGCAGCTCCTGTGAAGGAAATGCAGTCCCATAATGGTTTTTCCGGAGCCAGTAGGACCTGTGACCAGAATACCTTTTCCTTTAGGATATCCCCCATCCATAAGTGAGTCAAGTCCTTCTATTCCCGTAGATAAACTCTCCATCTTATCACATCTTTAATGTTAATTCTCTTAATTATTATAGTCTGTTTTAAGTAATATGTTCTTCCATCAAAGACAAATCAGTATGTAACAAGCAAACTCTTAGGAGATAAACTCCTGAAAATAAATTATGAACCTAAATTATGAACCTAAATTATGAAAGCAGGTTATCAATCAAGGTATCTTTCTTTAAA
>CAZCKG010000336.1:0-3157 GCA_964498825.1 uncultured Methanosarcinales archaeon | reverse complement strand
TGAAAGAATACGATTTTTCCGTCATCAAAACCGGCGTCTGGTCAGGAAAAGCCGAAACCGTAATCCTGCTCGAACTCATCTCAGGCACCCTCCCCAACGTCAAAAAACACATCGGTCCCCCAGTCTGGGTCCAGTCCCACGCCGAAAAGTTCAAGGAAAAATACGAAGGCGCAGAAAACGTTTTCAGCGGCTACATCGAAAACGGAAAATACGTCTTTGAAATCCGGCGCAAATACCCAATGGCAAAAGGCGTTCTGGAAAACCAGCTCATGCACTGCTCCGTCGGAAAACATGTCTGCCAGAGCGTTAACGAAGCCTTCGAGATTATAGAAAATGCCGAAATCTGCAGGCTGAAAGATCCCGATTTCAGGGTTTTCTTGAGGAAATGGCTGTAAAAGTTAATTATGAGTACATAATCGTACCAAATTAACTGATTGTTTACACTTGTGGAGTTTTTCCGCAAAAATTCTTTTTTGTATCTTTTTTTCAATGTTTAACCCAAAAAGAAACAATTTTAAGCTTTAAGTTTTATCGAAACTTATGGTGTTGGGCAGTTGATAGATCAGGAGAAAATTCACAGTCAATGTCTCAGCAAAGATCCAGAGAAACGTTTTGAGGCAGTGGAGCAATTCAAATCCTATTTTTCATTACTGTCTGATAAAGCACAGGCGTGGAATGACTTAATTAGACTGATCAGTGATGAAGATTTTGAAGTGAGGTTTAATGCTGCTTCTGTGCTTGGTTCTGCGTTTTCTCAAGCGCTAGATATAGAGAAACAGAAGGTATGGAGTAATTTACATAGACTGACAAATGATGAAAGCTTGAATGTAAGGTCTAGTGCTGCCGAAGTTCTTGGTTCTATATTTTCTCATATACCAGATGAATATAAACAACAGACATGGAATGACTTACATAGACTAACCAATGATAAAGACTATGATATTAGGTCTAGTGCTGCCGAAGCTCTAGGTTTTGCGTTTTCTCACATACCTGATGAATATAAACAAAAGGCATGGAATGACTTACATAGACTAACCGATGATGAACACTGGAGTGCGAGGTTTTGGGCTGCTTCAGCTCTTCGTTCTGCATTTTCTGACGTTCCAGATAAGCAACAGGCGTGGAATGACTTACATAGACTTACCAATGATGAAGAAAGCGATGTGAGATATAGTGCTGCCGAAGCTCTAGGTTCTGCATTTTCTCAAGTGCCAGATAAACAACAAGCATGGAATGACTTAATAAGACTGACAAATGATGAAGAAAGTGATGTGAGGTTTAATGCTGTCTGTGTTCTTGTTTGTGCGATTTCTCAAGTGCCGGATAAACAACAGGCATGGGATGACTTAATAAAACTGACAAATGATAAAGAAAGTGATGTGAGATCCAGGGCTGCTTCTCTGCTTTTTTTTGCGTTTTCTCAAGCTCCAGATAAACAAAAGGCTTGGAATGACTTAATAAGACTGATAAATGATGAAGACCGTGATGTGAGGTTTAATGCTGCCGAATCTCTAGGTTCTGCTTTTTATCAAGTGTCAGATACAGAGAAACAGAAGGCATGGAATGATTTACATAAACTGACAAATGATGAAAACAGGAATGTGAGGTTTATTGTTGCCTATGTTCTTGGTTCTGCGTTTTCTCAATTACCGGATAAACAACAGGCATTGAATGACTTACATAGACTTACCAATGATGAAGAAAGTGATGTGAGGTTTATTGTTGCCTATGTTCTTGGTTCTGTGTTTTCTCAATTGTCAGATAAAAAACAGGCATGGAATGATTTACATAAATTAACCAATGATAAACACAGTCTTGTGAAATCTGGTGTTGCCGAAGCTCTATGTTCGTCGTTTTCTCAATTGCCAGATAAACAACAGGCATGGAATGATTTACATAGACTGACCAACGATGAAGACAGTGATGTGCGATCCTACTCAAACCATTCTCTTGGAAGTGTTTCGATATTTATGGCTTCCAGGGTGGAAAAAGACGAAGATTACAAAAAAGAATTAGAAAAGGCAATAGAGTTTTTCGAAATTGCAACAAAGGAAGCATCTCACTATAATCCTGCTCAATTTTGTCTTCCTTTTTACCGTTCATTCTACACAATAATCTATAAAAAACAGGAAGCGAAAGAAGAGGTAGACAAATATCTGGAAGAAGCAAAAGGCGCAATTCATGGATCAAAGAGCAAAGAATTGCTTTTTGAAGCAGTTAATAACCTTGCAAATGCATTAAAAGAGGTTCAGAATCTGGAAAATCTGGACTTAGAGGCAAAAAAATGTGAGCTTAATTTTTATAAGAAATACTGTGATCGCGCAGCGGAGCTAATGAGAGATACTGAAGAAACAGCGCCTTTTGCAACGATGACAATGAGAAAAGGGCTTCCTATTTTTGATAGAAATCTAAAAGGGCTTATTGAAGAGATTCAAAGGAACGCAAAGATTGCATGTAAGGAATCGATAGGAACTGCTACAGAAGAAATTGCACGCGCAGTCAATAGAGAAGTTCAGAAATGGGAAATTGGTAGTCAGGAATATCTTGAAATACAAATTGAGAGTCTTGTTTTTCTGCTCAGATCGTACATTCCTAAAACTGAAGAAAACAATTTGATTCTTAATAGAATTGATAAGATTTTACAAGAATCAGACATAGTAAAGCAGTATACTTTACTCAATAATTTGATTCCACAGATAATAGACATACAAAAAAATGGTTCGGTTTTAAGGGAGATTCAAGATCTAAAGGATTCTGTTTACATATTAATAGAATCAATAGATAAGCTGCAAGATCAACAGGAGTATATTGATATTATCCAACGAAATCTGGAAGAGATTAAAAACGATATTCCTGAAATGAAAGGAAAGATCGATGAAGTGCTTTATGAATTATATTCTCCTGCAAGTATGGATCAAAAACTGAAAATTGCCATTCCAATAATTCCAACTCTTGTCTCTTATGAACTGGAAACAAATGTTCCAAAACTTGTGGCTGACAAGATTTATGAGTTAAAGAATTTAGTTTTGCGTTTTAAAAAGGGGAAATGATTTAGATAAAATTCTGACCTTTCGCATCTGATAAGAGAGTTTTTCACTAAAACTCAATAAAGAGGCACAAACCCCTCAACCCTCTTCTGATAAAAAAGGTATTGCTG
>CAZCKG010000335.1:0-3179 GCA_964498825.1 uncultured Methanosarcinales archaeon | reverse complement strand
GCTCTTTCTTTCAGAGTAAAAAAACGATAATTTTCAGCTTTAAAGGCGCGGATTAGAGTTCTAAGATTTTCAAGAGCTTTTTCTCCGGTATTAAACCTGCAGTCTATGCGTATAGGCGTTCTGGACATGTCCACAAATTCCCAGGGATGAACAAAAATTACGGGAGCTGTTGTGTGTCTGAGTAGCGGGAGAAAAAAGCTTGGAGGCAGTCTTATTACAGAAGATGTGATAGTCGCAGGAATTCTTATTATTTTGCCTTCTACTGTACTTCTGGGAAATGGAGGTTTGTATGCTGCAATCGAAGAGTCATACAGGAAACCTTCAGCTTCAAGGAGTTTAAGATAGCTTTCGGGAAACTGAAGATTAGGAGCCCTGAAGGAAACCAGTCTGTTTTCAAACTGCCTGAGAACCTGTCCAGCTTTTTTAAGGGCAACTCTAGCCTCCTCCTTTTTCATTCTGTCAAAACGTTTATGGGTATATCCATGACAGCCCAGTTCATGCCCCTCTGTTGAAATTCTGGATATCAGATCAGGATACTGTTCTGCCATCATTCCTGTTACGAAAAAAGTTGTTTTTACATCTTCTTCTTTAAAGAGATCAAGCAATTTTGGCAATCCTTCTTCCATACCTCTGGTACTTGTAAGCATGGGTGGACAATCTTCTTCCACATCAATTGTTATTGTGATGTTTTTCATAAATAACCTTTGAATATACTCTAAATGTTTGTTCATATATTCTATTCCAATCGTAGTTTGAAAGCCCCTTGCTTGCTTCTTGAGCAAATGATATCCTCTGATATGGATTTTCAATCAGAGTCCGGAGGTAGGACGAAAATTCCGGAAGGTCGTCTGCAAGATAGCCGTTTACTCCGTTTTTAACAATATCCGAGACTCCACTATGGTTCATTGCCACAACAGGGACATTTTTTAACATTGCTTCCAGAATCGAGATTCCAAATGCTTCATCAACAGAAGGAAGAGCAAAAATATCTGCCTGATTAAGGTATTCCATTACTTCCTCTCTGGAAACTTCCCCTGTAAAATAAAAATTTCTAGATAACCCACTTTCTTCTACTCTCTTTTCCAGACTTTTTCTAAGTGGGCCATCTCCTATCATTAAAAACAGTAAATTATCGTTTATCTCCAGAAGGTAAGGAGCAAGACTTACAATATTCTGGACACCTTTCTTTTTTGTCATACGTGCTACTGTGGCGATTACCAGTTTTCTTTCCTTATAATCAGGAAAGGAAACTTTTAACTGGCTATTTTCCGAATCAATCCCATTAAATATACGATATATAGGCTTTGATGTCATTATTTTTGAATCATTTTCAACTGCGGAGCTGACTGCAATAATAGCATCTGCATTTCTCAACAATAACTTGCCTGCTAAGTATAAAGTAGGACCATATATTGCATGTCCGACAAGAGAGTGATTAGTTACTACCGCAGGGATTCCAAGTTTCCTGGATGCAATAAGAGCCGACATACCAATAGGAGAATCCAGCCCGTGGCAATTGACAATATCATAATCGTTCTTTTTCAAAACGTAGTATAGTTCTTTGTATGCGTTAGGAACGAGAAAACGATGCTGCCCAGGTAGAGGTTTACCTTTGATTCTTATAACTTTAATTCCTTCTCTAATAGAATGTTCGGGAAAACCCGGATAGCTCCTTGTGATAACATTTACGTCATGACCATGCATATTAAGGGTTTTAGCAAGTGCATGCATTGAATACTCGATTCCTCCAACTTTTGGAAAATACCAGTCGCTTATCAATGCGATTCTATGGTTTTCCATATCTTAAACCCTCCATAATAAAACAGGTATATGAATCCTATCAGACCGCTGAGCCCAAAAGAGATAAAACGTTCGAGAAAAACAAAGCTACTAGCCAAAGCAAGTGATAATCCGAAATAGAGAAGGATAGAAACAAGCCCTCCTTCAACTATTCCAAGACCACCTGGAGTTATAGGTAAGCTTCCAAGAATCAAGTACAGGATTGACACTGTTGCGATTGTATGTAACGAGAGAGGAAGATTCAGGGCTAAAGCAATATATTTGAGACGTATTATGTCAAGAACCCAGACTCCACTGGATAATAAAAGCACAGGGATAAAAGATTTTTTAAGTTTTTTCCAGTTTGCATATACACGCTTGAGGAGAGAAGTGAGTTTTTCTCGAAAAAACCATGTTATTATTCCCATTGCAAGCACGATTAAAAGCAATAGATAAGTTGAGTTAAGCGTTAAACCGTTTCTCAGAGGTAAGGATTTGATTTCTAATATTGGAAGTGAGTATAGAACATAAATCGATATCATTAGAATAGGAACTGCTTCGACCATTCTTTCAAACAAAATTGATATGAAGGCGTTAGTATAGCTTACCTCAAACTGTTTTTTAATCCATAGTATCCTGAGGGGTTCACCTCCTGCTCTGCTTGCCGGAGTCAAGTTATTTGCAAATATTCCTCCAAAAATTATGGGAACGAGATCTGTAGCTTTGAGCTTATAATCCATGCAAGAGAGAACCTTCTGCCAGCGGACTGCAAATAAGTAAACACTTAACAGATAGAGTATGAATGCCATAACAAAAAAACGGATCCGGGTTTCCCGGAGTATTCCCCAGCTTTCCCCCAAGAGAGCTATTATCTCTGTCCAGTAGGTGTGGACTAAAAATGCCCCCAATATGAGCATTAAAAATAGTATTACATTTCTTTTAAAGGCTCCAAAGTTCAAAAGCACACCTTCGCCAGGGTTCAAAGTGGAATTTATTGTAAGTAAACTTTTCTATAAATAAACTATGCTTCAGCTTTGATCTTCCATTAATTAAGAACTGATAGTGACTCTAATCTCAAAGCAGACTGAAAAGAGAGGACTCTAAAGTTTGTTATCATATCCCAAGCCCGGAATCTATTGAAATATATTTTTTAGCCCTACCTTTATCCCCATTCTAAATTTAGCCTCTTTTTATATTAATACTTGTCATCGTTACCTTTTCATAGATTTTAGGTATCGTCTTCAGCTTATCATCGAATTCTCTCATACCTCAGGTATTTCCTCCTAAGGTTTTACCTCATCTACTGTTATTATATGTTTATATGGCGTCTGCTCTTGGTATCACAAAGAATTATGTTGACAGAAAACGAACACGAAATTCTTCGGATTACAGGCACAAAA
>CAZCKG010000334.1:0-3184 GCA_964498825.1 uncultured Methanosarcinales archaeon | reverse complement strand
TAGATACGGAAATAAGTGACCTCTTCATACTTGAACCTAAAGTTTTTGGAGATGATCGGGGCTACTTTTTTGAAAGCTATAACAAAATAACACTCGATAGTCTTTTAGGAAAAGAATATAATTTTGTCCAGGACAACGAGTCAAAATCTTCGTATGGGGTAGTCCGCGGTCTGCACTATCAAGTGCCTCCCTTCAGTCAGGCAAAGCTTGTAAGGGTTTTGGAAGGAAAAGTATATGACGTTGCAGTAGACCTCAGGAAAGATTCCCCCTCTTTTCTGGACTGGGTTGGAGTTGAACTGTCCGCTGAAAATAAAAGGCAACTTTTGATTCCGAAAGGTTTTGCCCATGGATTTTCCGTACTGAGTGATACTGCTATCTTTGTATACAAGTGTGATGAATATTACCATCCCGAGGCTGAAGCTGGAATTATTTATAACGATCCTTCATTGGATATTGACTGGAAAATAAAAGATGGAGATGTAAAAGTCTCTCCGAAGGATATGTTGCTTCCAAAAGTAGAAGATGCTAAGATGAATTTTAATATTTTATAAAATTTTAATTTTGTACTATAATAGAGAATTATATAATATCTGTATTGTAGTGAATGGATTATTTATTGACATATTAAGGGGTAATCTGATGAAACTTCTAATAACTGGCGGTTGTGGATTCATAGGCAGTAACTTCATCCATTACATGATGAAAAAGTGCCCCCACTATCAAGTTGTAAATCTTGACAAGTTAACTTATGCCGGAAATCCCGCCAATCTTAAGGATATTGAAAATAACCCAAATTATTCTTTTGTGCAGGGAGATATTTGTGATTCTGAAGTCGTTAACAAAGTAATGAATGAAGTAGATCAGGTTGTGCATTTTGCAGCTGAAAGTCATGTTGACCGTTCAATCGAGGATGGGTCGGTTTTCGTCAGGACAAACGTGCTTGGGACAAATACTCTTTTGCAAAGTGCGCTTGCACATAATGTTAAAAAGTTTATTCATGTTTCAACTGATGAGGTATACGGCAGCATTAAAGAAGGTTCTTTTACTGAAAAAGATAACCTAAACCCTTCAAGCCCTTATTCCTCAAGCAAAGCAGGTTCTGATCTTCTTGCCCTTTCTTATTACACAACTTACGGTTTGCCAGTTTGCGTAACCAGGTGCACAAACAATTTCGGCCCTTATCAGTACCCTGAAAAGCTAATTCCTTTTTTCATCAGCAGACTGATGGAAGGGAAAAAGGTTCCAGTCTATGGTACAGGCCTGAACATCAGGGACTGGATCTATGTTGAAGATCATTGCTCTGCGGTGGATTTTGTCCTGCATAACGGAAAAAGCGGAGAAATCTATAATATAGACGGCGGAAACGAACTTACAAACCTCGAAATAACTCACCGCCTTCTTAAAATGCTTGGAAAAGACGAATCTTCTATTGAATACGTGGAAGATCGAAAAGGTCATGATTTCCGTTATTCTCTTGATGGTAGCAAACTGGAAAAAATGGGCTGGAAACCTCAATATGACTTTGATTCAGCCCTTGAGCAGACAATCAGATGGTATGTTGAAAACCGATGGTGGTGGGAGCCATTAAAACGCTGATCATCGGTGCAAGCGGGATGCTGGGCTTCGATCTCTGTAAAGTGTTCCCTGAGGCTGTCAAGCTGACACATAAGGAACTTGATATCACGAAAAGAGATCAGGTTCTGGAGTCCATCCGGAATATAAAACCCGATCTTGTAATAAACGCAGCTGCCTATACTGATGTTGAGGGATGTGAGGATAAGCAGGAATTGGCATTTCAGGTCAATGGATACGGGCCAGGATACATTGCTGAAGCCTGCAACAGAATTGGATCAACACTTGTCCATTTTAGCACGGACTATGTATTTGATGGGTCCATGACTGAGTATATAGAGTCTGACACTCCCAATCCTATCAATGTATATGGCCGCTCAAAACTTCTTGGAGAACAGAAAATTGCAGAAAAGACGGATGATTACAGGATTATAAGGATCTCCTGGCTTTTTGGAATTCACGGAAAAAATTTTGTAGATACAATACTGAAATTATCCGGCGAGATGGCCGAAGTCAAGGTTGTAAATGATCAGTTTGGAAAGCCCACTTATGCCTTGGACCTTGCACACAAAATTGCGGCTATTAATGAACTCGAAATCGGAATATATCATATGACAAATGAAGGGGTATGTTCCTGGTACGAGTTTGCATCTGCCTTCATAGATAATGCGGTTCCATGTACAAGTGAAGAGTTTCCAAGAAAAGCCAAACGTCCGAAGTACTCAGTTCTTTTAAATACTAAAACCGAGCCCATGAGGCACTGGAAAGAAGCACTTAAAGATTATCTTGAGGAGAGAAATGTATGAAAGGCATAATACTTGCAGGCGGTACCGGCAGCAGGCTCTACCCCCTGACTAAAGTTACAAACAAGCACCTTTTGCCCGTTTACGACAGGCCGATGATATCTTACCCTATTCAGACTCTTGTTGATGCAGGGATCAAAGAGATTATGATTGTATCCGGTCGAGGTCATGCCGGACATTTTCTTGAGCTTCTGGGGTCAGGTGCAGATCTCGGAGTTAAATTCACTTACGAAATTCAAGAAGAAGCCGGAGGGATTGCACAGGCTTTAGGCCTTGCAGAGAGTTTTGCCGATGAGGATGATGTTACAGTAATTCTTGGAGACAATATCTTCCAGGATAATATTAGAGAGGACGTCTCAAACTTTAAAGATGGTGCCAAAATTTTCTTAAAGGAAGTTCCTGATGCTCACAGATTTGGAGTAGCTGAACTAAAAGGCAATAAAGTAGCAGGAATAATGGAAAAACCCCGTGAGCCAAAAAGCAATTTTGCGGTTACAGGTCTTTATATTTATAGCAAGAATGTGTTCAAAGTGATTAAAAACCTCAAGCCTTCTGCGAGAGGAGAACTTGAGATAACCGATGTGAATAATTATTTTGTTAATAATGGAACTATGGAATACCGTATTCTTGATGGATTCTGGAGTGATGCAGGCACCTTTGAAAGCTTGTTGAGAGCCAGTTTGATAGTTAAAAAATCAAAGAAGTTAAATTCCTAATGTTAACTTTGTTTTAAATATTCAACAATCTATTGAGCAATTTATTTATTTATTTATTTATTTATTTATTTATTTATTTTACTATTTAATTTA
>CAZCKG010000333.1:0-3186 GCA_964498825.1 uncultured Methanosarcinales archaeon | reverse complement strand
AAAACTTGAAAAGTATAGAAGCATAGGCTTCCATACACGGTTTGGAATTCTGAACATTTTTAAATCTAAATTCAAAGTTTTTCCCATTTTTTGAGTTTTAGAATTTCCGAAAGAGTCCCACCTCTCCGAATTTCATCGAAAAGCCTCTTTTCTTCTTTATTAACTTCTTTTGCTCTTCTTGCAAGTTCGTAAGCTCTCTCTCTGGGAATTACTACAACCCCGCTTTCATCTCCAACTATATAATCTCCCGGTTTTACTGTCTGACCTCCGCAGGTAATTTCGGCGTTAATTTCTCCAAATCCTTTAGGGTCTCCTGCATTAGGAACAGTATTGCTGGTATAAATCGGAAGTCCCAGATTTTCGATTTCATCAAGGTCTCTTGCAGCCCCTTCAATTACAACTCCTGAAATCCCTTTATTTAAGGCGCTCAGGGTTGCAAGCCCCCCCCAGCAGGCAATATCTTTGCTTTCGTTGTAAATTACGATTACATCTCCCTCTTTTGCAATATCAATGGCCTCCACTGTCTTTGCCCAATCTCCGGCAAAAGCCTGCACAGTAATTGCAGTTCCTACCATTTTCCCTCTTATAACAGGATGAATACCTTTCATTGCACCTTTTCTGTGCATGGCATCCGAGATGTTTGAAGTAGATACTTCCTTTAGGATCTTTCTTATTTCCTGATCTACTGTTTCTGTGTCCCGAATCTCCACAGCTTCAGGAGAATCAACACTCTTCCGGATTTTCCTGGCGGCTTCCGTTACGTTGTCAGAGCGGGTAATATTTCCTCCGACAATTACAATTCTGGCGCCTGCCCTGATAGCCTGTGCAGCACTTTCGATATCAAGCCCGCCAGCAACTGCAAGTTGTACGGTGACCTTTTCCGAGATTTCCTTTAGAATAGATATAGGGGTTTTTCCGATCATCTGCTGGTCTATACCTATGTGAACGTTCACATAGTCCACACCCAGAGCTTCGAGTTCCACTGCTCTTTTTACAGGGTCAGGAGCCGATATGAGGTCTGCCATCAATCTTACTCCATATTTGTGGGCTGAACGAAGCGAATCAAGTACTGTAGAGTCATCTGCACTTCCCAGCACAATAACAACGTCAGCACCTGCTTTTGCTGCCATTTCAACTTCCATGGCTCCTGTATCCACAGTTTTCATATCTGCCAGGATTGTCCGATCCGGAAAAGCTTTCCTCATGGTACGAATCGCATCCATTCCTGCGCTTTTAATAAGGGGAGTACCTATTTCGATCCAATCCGCACCCCCTGCGATTGCTTCTCTTGCAATCTCTACCGAGCGGTCCAATTCCAGAAGATCAAGTGCAACCTGAATTATGGGAACTATAATATCACCTCAATAGGGAAACCGAAGAATGAAGTGTTTCACTTTTCGGAATCGCTTCCCCTTTTGTATTTATTTTTGCTTTAGTTTTGGATTTATTTGTTTAATTTTCGAGCTTTATATCTTATCATTAAGCTTTTTTATTGAATTATGAATTTATTTTTTATATGTGAGTCTTTTATAATCTATATTATTTTTACTCAGGAGTTTTGTTGATTTACATTGATTCTTTATATTTGATGTAAAGGGACAGGGATTAGATCTTATCAAGAAAACTATTTTGGTTAAGTAATCAATATAATTAAGGGAATAGATTATGGAACAAAGCCCTAAAGCAAACGAGAAAGAAAGCTCGGAAAAATATATAACTGACGAGGAGCGTAGACAATTATGTTCTGCTTTACATTCACGCCTCTTCTGGGTGGGGCAGTACATCCCGCATAATATAGAGATAGGAGGAAAAAATTGTCCTCTGCATAATTATGTATGGGAATTAATCCAGAAAGAGACGCTTACAGAAGCAGAGAAAGCCAGTATAGATAAATGTATCGAAATGATTTCCTCCAGGGAAATGGAAGATGAACGGAAACTGGAAGAAAACACTCTTACACAGGAAGAAGCAAAAACCCTCTATCACGAGACTGCAGGTTTGCTGCGTGCAATAATGGATTTGAAGGAGATAGAGGATGGAACCCTCAAGGAAAGCACAAAACATTTTCAGGAACAGTTTGCTGCTCAGAGAGTAAAGGATGCCAGACTCTGGCTCGATTTTCTTAAAAAGGTATCTAGATAATGTGCCAACAATGTAAGAAGACCAGTACCCCGACTATCTGACTAAATAATAAAGTTTCCGGAGCAAAGGTTATATCATTAGGAATCATTTATGAAAGCAGGATGCCATTCAAGAACAGACACGTCATCTCAATGAAAGATTTTTCCCGGGAAGAAATCGATCACGTTCTGGATACTGCAGAAAAGCTTGAGCCTGTAGCCAGAGGTGAAGAAAGATCCCGGCTGCTGGATGGAAAAATAGTTGCTCTTCTTTTTTTTGAACCAAGCACGAGGACCAGACTTTCTTTTGAAGTTGCTACCCAGAGGCTGGGAGGGCAGGTATTAAACCTTGGTTCCGTGGAGGCAAGTTCAGTTATGAAAGGGGAAAATCTTGCCGACACTATCCGCGTGATCAGTAACTATGCCGATTTGATTGTATTGCGTCATCCTCTTGACGGTTCAGCACGAATGGCTGCTGAATTTGCAAGTGTCCCGATAATTAATGGTGGAGACGGTTCTGTAAACCACCCTACGCAGACCTTCCTTGACCTTTATACTGTCCGCAGAGAAAGCCATCTTGAAGGCCTGAAAATTGCCATGGCAGGAGACCTGAAATATGGGAGAACCGTTCATTCTCTTTGTCATGCCCTCTCTCTTTACGGAGCTGAAATGACTTTTGTTTCACCGCTTGAACTCAGGATGCCTTCCGAAATTGTTAAAGATCTTCAGAAGCATAAAATAAGCGTGAAAGAAACCGATTCTCTCGAGGAAATTATTAGAGATGTAGAGGTCCTCTACATGACAAGAGTTCAAAGAGAACGTTTTCCGGATCCCCAAGAATATGAAAAAGTTAAGAACAGACTTAGAGTTACAGGCGATCTATTGAAAGATGCGGATCCGAATCTCAAGATTCTTCACCCTCTTCCCAGGGTCAATGAAATTACCCCAGATGTGGATGCAACGCCTCATGCACGTTATTTCGAGCAGGCCTTTTATGGTGTCCCTATCAGAATGGCTCTCCTTGCTCTTGCCATGGGGATGATTGAATGAAAGAAAAGAGAGATCT
>CAZCKG010000332.1:0-3190 GCA_964498825.1 uncultured Methanosarcinales archaeon | reverse complement strand
CGGAACAAAAGTTGTCAAGAAGCTGGTTATAAGGAAAGTCAACTGAAAAATGACAGGCCTTATAATTGTTCTCAAATTGTCAGAAAGGCTAAGGATTTATTTTGTCAGAAAGATCTGCATTTTCAGGTCTGGATAATTGCCCTCGATTTGCCCCTTAGCCCTGACTCTTTTCTGATTTTCTGTTTTTCACTGGTTTACTGGTTTTCAATTTAAGATACTCACTTACTTTCGTATACTGTGATATACCCAGGCCTGATCCAGGTGTTGCTACCGTTTTCATTCGTTACAGTAAGACTTACATCGTACTTTCCCGGTTTAGTAAATGTGTGAGTTGCATTTAAAGTGTGTTTTGAATTAATACCATCTCCGAAGTTCCACAACCAGGAAGTCGGTACACCTTTACTATTTCCAGTAAATAATACTTTTAACGGTGCGTTTCCATAGGTAGGAAAGGCGGAAAAATCTGCAACAAGTATTTTTGATCCTGATTTCTCCTTTGAGATAGTGCACATGTAGATATCCGGATTTTCAAATCCATTGCGATAATCTATCCATACAATTCTATCTCCGTAAATTGCAGGATCTTCCTGGTCTGATTCATTGGTAGTGATCTGAGTTTCTTTTTTAGTGGAGAGATCGTACATGTAGATATCCCAGTTTCCATTACGATAACCTGCCCACACTATCCTGTCTCCGTACATGTCAGGCCAGCTTAATGGTCCGCTGGTGGTTATCCGAGTTTCCTTGGAGGTAGAAAGATCATACATGTAGATGTTATAATTCCCATTGCTCTCATCATGCCACACAATTCTATTCCCGTAAATTACAGGCTGGTGCTTCAATGATTGAGTGGAAGTTATCTGTGTCTCTCTGGAAGTAGAAAGATCGTATATGTAAACGCCTCCATCTACCCACACTACTTTATCACCATAGATATCAGGATCATACTTATTATCAGATTCACTGGTGGTAATTTGAGTCTCCCTGGAAGTGGAGAGATTATACATGTATACATCGGATTTTCCATTACGGTAATCAATCCATGCAATTTTATCCTCATAAATAGCAGGAAGCCACTTATCTGATTTGTTAGTGGTGATCTGAGTCTCTGTGGAAGTGGATACATTGTACATGTAAATATCCCTCTTTTCACTTCCATCACGCCAATCATTCCACACTATATTGTTACCGTTGATATCAAGATTGTACTGACCTGACCTACTGGTGGTTATTTGATTTTCTTTATGAGTACTGAGATTGTACATGTAGATGTCGCTATTAGTCCGATCTCCATTATCATTGCGATAATCCATCCACACTATTCTGTCCCCATAAATAGCAGGGCCCAACTGCCTTGAGTCATTGGAGGTAATCTGATATTCGGTGAGAACAAGTTCTCCATCTATACGCTGTGCAGGAGATGTCGTTATTGTGGACAACTTTGAGGCAGTTCCCTTTATATTGTCTACTGTCAGGTTAACAGTGTAGTTTCCAGGATATGTATATACATAAACAGGGGTTTTTTCTGTAGAATCAGCAATTCCATCATTGTTGAAGTCCCATATCCATGATGTTGCATTTTTCGAAAGGTCTGTGAACCGGACTGAAAGAGGAACCTGACCGCTTGTAACATTAGTTTTGAAATCTGCTACAGGAGGAGCTTCAGCTTCCCGTAAAAACATTTTCATGTTTTTTGAAGATGTATCTTTTCCGTTACTCACAGTTAAATTAACAATATAGGTCCCCGGAGTTGTGTATAAATAAGCCGGATTCTGGTTCTTGGAGTCAGATATCCCGTCACTGTCAAAATCCCAGTCCCACAAAATTGCATTTCTTGAGAGATCTGTAAACTGGACAGCAACCGGGGCAAGATTCTGTGTAATATTGTTACTGAAGTTTGCAACGGGACTTATTGATTCCTGCGATGGTGGCGGAGAAACCAGCGGAAGATAGTCAGTCTCATTCTCATTAATGTTATAGGGCAAATCTCCGATTCCATCTCCATCCGAGTCTACACAATTCTGGGAAAAACCAGTTCCATCAGGCTTTGCCCAGTAATTGCCACCAAGGTGAGGTCCGCATACAATGTTAGTGCCTGAGGTCTTTGTAGTATTCAAGGTAATAGAAATTTTTCCGGTGCTATTGTTTGCTGACTGTGCAGCATAATAGTTGCTTTTATAGTCACTTTTGTTGTTAAACAAGTTGACAGTATTATTAAACATGTTATTATAGAGCCAGTTAGTTGCATTATATCGTATTTCATAGCCAACTTCCTCTATATATACTCCACATTGTTTGCTTAGCTCTACCTTATTATTAGCCACCAGATTGCTGGAAGAATCACCTTTAAACAATATTCCGATATTATTGTTTGAGATTATATTATTTAATATAGAATTGCCTCCTGCCTGGTCTCCGATAAAAGCTGGACCATTCAGGGATATACCTATACTGCTGTTTGAAATTGTATTATTTGAAAATAAGTTCCCTTCTGATGGTCCAACTACAATTCCCTGACCATTATAAGTCAGAATATTATTCTCTACTTTATTAGACTCTGAATTGATACGGATGCCTTCACTGCAATTTACAACCGTATTGTTTTCTATTTCACTAAAATCAGAATCATAAAGGACGATTCCAGAGCCATCTGAGCCATATGGTTTGTTTGAAATATAATTCTCGAGGATTTTGTAGCCGCAGCAGTTATTCAGAACTATCCTACCATTTAAAATAGTATTATTAAGCAAAACACAATTACCTGAATTAAGCAAAAAACAATTACCTGGTCCTTGATTAACTTCAATACTTCCGTTAACAATTAGATTGTCAGAAATTCTAAGATTAGAAATCACAGCGTCATCAGAACCAGATATACTGATGCCTGAGTTTAAAATTACGTTTTTTTCAATAGTAGAATTTAGACACTCTTTAGCACCAATACCTAATTTCAAAATGTTATTTTTAACAGTACAGTTTTCAACTGGATAGTGAGAACTATAGCCAGTAGGGGATATATACTCCTGTAAGCTTAAAACTTCCTGTATGCTAAATCCGCTTACAGTAATGTTATTTGCATTTAAATTAAATGCCCGAACATAAGCATCTTCAGGATTCTCAGATTCAGAAAGGATACTTATGTTCTGTATCCTTATATCCACACTTTCGTTATAAATACCCGGATAAACTA
>CAZCKG010000331.1:0-3190 GCA_964498825.1 uncultured Methanosarcinales archaeon | reverse complement strand
AAACATACCAACATTTCTACTTCTGCACATAATTATTTACTTGAAAAACGTATACAGCCGTTGAAAAACAGGAATAATTGTGAGTTGCGTTTTTTAACTAAATACCCGGTTTTTGCAGGTTTTTTCTCACAAATAAGGGCATAGTTTAAAATCGACATGGGTTACACGGTTGAACTGGAAAACAGTAGCAACAAACACTTAACAGTTTAAGTTCAACATCCGATATTGCCTGTACTTATTTTCTCCCCCAACCTCGCAACCCATACTAATTCGAAAGTCAAACTCTATCCAATTGAACAAAATAAAGGAGAGTAGGTTGTGAAGTATAATACAAAATTACATTTAGTAGCTTTAGCTACAGTATTTGTTCTTTCATTTTTGATTCTCGTACCATCAGAGGTAGTTGCAGATCCATTAACGATTACCGAAACCAGGATCTCCACAAGCGGATCAGCATCTAATCCTGATATCTACAGTAATACCATAGTATGGCAGGATACACGCAACGGTGGAAATGATGTCTATATGTACGATATTCCCACTAAGAAAGAAACTCGTATTACTACAAGTGGATCGGCAGTAAATCCCGCTATCTACGGTAACTTGATAGTATGGAGTGATGATCGCAACGGGAATGGGGGAGATATTTATACATACGATTTCTCCACTAAAAAAGAAACTCGTATTACCACTAGCGGAAATGCATTAAACCCTGATATCTATGAAAATAAAATTGTATATCAAAACAATGGAATCTCTCTTTACGATCTATCTACTAAGACTGAATATAAGATTGTTGAAGATGAATATGATCCGACAGGGTTTGGGGATGCAGGAACTTCTAACACAAATCCTAAAATCTACGGTAACACTCTTGCATGGTCAAATGAATACTATGGAGCTGGTGATAGTTTTCCTGGTATTAGCATGTATGATCACAACACTAAAAAGATAAGTGATTTGGGAGGAGGAGGAAATGATTATAGTTGCAGTTCACCTGATATAAATAATAATAGAATAGTGTGGGATGAATGGGAATATAATTACTCCTCACAAAAAGATGATGATAACATCTGCGTATACGATTTCTCAAATGAAAAGGAAACTTACATTAACACTCTTCCAGGTCTTCAGACTCCTGCTATTTACAGTAATAGAATAGTATGGGGTAATTCCATGTACGATCTAGCCACTAAAAGTGAAACTAAGTTTACCACAAGTGGATCAGCAACTAATCCACGTATCTATGGGGATAAGATAGTCTGGCAGGATAGTCGCAACGGAGGCTCTGATATCTACTTGGGCACTCTGAGTTCATCGTCAAATCCTCTTGTTGCTAATTTCTCTGCATCTCCAACCTCTGGGAATGCACCATTAATAGTGAATTTCACCGATAAAAGTACAGGATCACCCATTTCCTGGCAATGGACATTTGGTGATAGCGCTTCTTCAACAGAACAGAACCCTGTACATACATATACAAAATCAGGAAATTACTCTGTTGTACTGAGAGTCTGGAATAAGTCAGCTGGGAGTTCGGTCACAAAAAGTAACTATATATCTGTTACAAACCCGGTTGCCGATTTCTCTGCATCTCCAACTTATGGGAAAGCGCCATTAACAGTGAATTTCAAAGATAACAGTATAGGAATGCCCAATTGCTGGTACTGGAACTTTGGTGATGGCACTTCTTCAAACCTGCAGAACCCTGTGCATAAATACAATAAAACAGGAAATTACACTGTTATGTTGAGAGTATGGAGTGGGTCTGCTATGAGTAGTGTTACCAAAAGTAACTTTATTTCTGTTATAAGCCCTCCTGTTGCTGCATTCTATGCAACTCCAATCTCTGGAAAAGCACCTTTAACAGTGAAATTCATAGATAAAAGCACAGGGTTACCTAAATCATGGAAATGGGACTTTGGTGATGGCAGCACTTCTGACCTGCAGAGTCCAACACATACTTACACTGTAGGAGGGTATAGAAAGTATTATACTGTCAGTTTAACGGTACAAAATGAAGCAGGTATCAACACTAAAAAGACATATAATTATATCAGTGTAAGTTAATGAACATCTGAAATAAAATCATATCTATAAATAATTCTTGTTAAATGGGAGTGGGGATATTTATTACAAACTTACCAAACCAAAAAAAGAAGAAACTAATGACAATAAGTTGTTTAAGTTCTTTGGTCTTGACGGCCTTCTAATAAAAGTTACGTAATTTTTAATCCGGGCTGCTCCTTTTGTTCTTATCTATTTCTTCCCTTAGCTCTACTAATTGTTCACGAACATTGTTATACTCGTTTCTTAGATTCTCGATATCCTTCGGTGCAGCCAGTCCGCAGTGACAAAAATCAACAAAAAGCCCGATGTCATAAGTCTTCGGATTTGTACTCCCGCTGTCACAGGCATAGGTTACTGGATATGGGTCCTCACTCTGTGCCATGAGTTCGGTCCTGACAATTCCCCTAAAGAGCCTGTCTACAGCCTTAAGGATAACTTTCCCATCGAGCTTCAACTCCTCAAGCAGCGAATAGATGTCTGTCGCCGTCTTCGGCTCCTCATTATCAAAAGATTGGTCAATCCTCTTTGCAAGCTCGGAGATTTTATGCATATGCACAGGCTCAAGGGTTATAAATAAAAGATACTTTAAACAGTAATATATATTTGTTGAGTGAAAAAGAGAAGATGCAGTACTGTTTGAAGAAAATTAATTTACGAACTTCCAAGTAAATTACTTGCAAAGAAGCAGTTAGAAAGATAGTACAGTCAAATTCACTATACTTAGGATTGCTTACTAATCCAGGTTAGTGGATTTACCTTTACTTATATTCAAATTACCAGATTTACTTTTACTTCTTTTTACTTCTTATCTCGTCTCTTACCTCTGTCAGTTTACCACGAGCGTGATTATATTCATTTTTTAAATTTCCAATATCTACTGGTACGGTTTTCATCCTTGCATCTACCAGTTCTCTCATCTGTTCATTTTCGATCTCATCAGATAACTTGCAGCTTAAGTCTTCTCTAATTTGCCCTATCTCTTCGATATACTCATTTAATCTATCGACTGAGTCTGTCATTTTTAGTTCTCTAGCCACAGCTTCCAGACTCTCTAATTCATCGATCAGAGCATCTGCGTTCCTATCCAGATCGTTCATTTTCTGTTCTAACTTAATTAATC
>CAZCKG010000330.1:0-3209 GCA_964498825.1 uncultured Methanosarcinales archaeon | reverse complement strand
AACTTATTATTTATCCCTTTTCTTTCCAGTTTTTGCATTTGTTGCTGTGCTTTTTTCCTCACTCTTCCCTCCAAGCAATGGTCCACAATCTTACAGGTTACGAGGGTCTCCTGCTATATTTACTGCAGTCCTGCTTCATGTAAGGCTTACGTAACAAAATGCCCTTCATCGGTTGATCTTTCTGGTTCTAGTTTCTCTTTTTTACTACCTTCAAGGATTTCACAAGCATCCATAATGTCATCAAAAAGCATGTCTGCCATTTCCCGGCTGAAATTCTCCTTAACTACAACTCGCATAATAGCAAGATCCTCCGCATTTTTAGGGAGAGTATATGCAGGAAGGATCCATCCTCTTTCTCGAAGTTTATGCGAAAGCTCAAAGACAGTGTAACTTGCAGGTTGCTTCAGCTTGATCGTAACGACAGGAAAAAGTTTAGCTGAATTCAAAATATCAAAAGTGTCTGAGCTCTCAAGTAGCTTGGCTAGATATTGAGCATTTTCCAGAATTCTGGTCATGATTATTTTATAGCCTTCCTTGCCAAAACGGAGCAGATTATAGTACTGTGCAAGCAGCAGAGAACTACTTGATGAAAAGTTAAGTGAATAAGTTTGGTTCTCCTCTCCAAGATAATTCACGTAAAACACAAGGTCCTCCGGAATGTTACTACTTTCACGGAAAATAAGCCATCCAACACTTGGATATACCAGGCCATATTTATGGCCTGAAACATTTATGGATCTCACATTGGATAACCGGAAGTCCCATTTAAGTTCTTGGTTGACAAATGGAATTACGAAACCGCCGCTGGCAGCATCCACATGAATTGGAATATCCCATCCTTTCGTTTTTTTGATATCTACAAGCAGCTCGTTTATTTCTTCTATGGGATCCATTTCTCCCGTAAATGTGGTCCCGAGGATTGTTCCGATACAGATAGTGTTCTCGTCAATCAGTTCTTCTACTGTATCTCTGGAGATTGTAAAACGATCCGGTTCCATCGGTATGATCCTGGGTTCGACATCAAAATATTTCGCAAATTTGTTCCAGCATATGTGTGCATCGGAACCGAAAATAATATTTGGTTTATCGGCGGCTTTTTTCTCTTTTTCCCTGCGATTTTTCCAGGTCCATTTATGAGCCAACAGTGCCAGGATTATCGCCTCGGAAGAGCCAACACACGCCGTACCCGCAAAATCGGCATCTTCGGGTGCGTTATACAGGCGTCCCAGCATGTTGACAATGCGGTCGTGAATTAACTGGGTTTGTGGGTATTGAAAATGATCTATAAGATTCTTCCCAAGATTCTCCATGATAATCTGGTCAGCTTCAGGTTCCATCCATGTAGTTACAAAGCTTGAAAGATTGAGGGTAGGGTTTCCATCAAGAGACAGTTCATCGTGAATAAGACGGTGTACCTGATTAGCAGGCGTTTTTTTCTCCGGAATCTCATATTTTGGCAAGCGTCCTTCGAGAAAAACACTGGTGGAAGCCTTAAGATACCATTTTTTAGAATCTTTAAGTTTCTTTAAATCTCTTTTCTTTGAGATCAAATTCTTCACCTTCTTTTTTGAGACTTTGTTTCAAAACTTAATGATTTTTGGACTACATTAAAAGAGCAACAGTTGTAACTAACCATTTTAAGGTTGCCACCTTCCTGCAAAAGTTGCTAGATTCTAGCCTGAATTTGAGAAAGCATGAACGGTGTAACATGTGGATGGGCCGTGCTTTTGTTTCTCATACAAATTCAGAGTTGGACCTGATACCCTTTTATCTTTGACCGTTTTGTGTTTTTAACAACGTTTGCCAATAGTGCATTTCTATGACGAAATCCGTATTTATTAGCAAGATATATAAGACTTAGTTTATAGAAGGAAGTTTACATATTAAATAATTATGTGTCTGATATAATCAATAATTTACAACTTTATTTCATTTAAACCAGTATAGTGTGAGTCTTTTTGTTAAGATCCACATTGTATTTTAGGAGTAAAGTTAATGAAAAAAGTACATAGAAAAAATATTCTTGAATTTGCCAAAGAGGAAAGACCTGGCCTTTTATTTATTGGTCAACTCTTACCAACTGTTTCATAACCACAAAGATTAGAATAAGCGATAAACATCTTTAAGAATTCATGATTGAGCTGAGAAACCAATAGAAGTTGAACCTTCAACTATCCAAATAGTGAATTTGACTATAAAGCTTATTGGATTTGATTTTGTACCTTACGTAAGTAAGTCCCAGTTACAATTAATATTATTTTGGTATAATATAAAGAGCATGAAAATGGAATCAAAAGGAATCTTCTATGCATTTCTTGCAGTTTTCCTGTGGGGAACAATGGGCACTACTATTAAGCTTATTGTCTCTAGAGTAGACAGCTTTAGTGCTGCAGTTTATACTGGCTTGTTTGCGACTATTGCATTATTTATGTACTTAATTATAACTAAGAGAACAAAAGAACTTATTGAAGAGCTTAAAAAACATTATTTGTTCTTTATGATTGCAGGGGTAATTGGGTTAGGAATACAGCAAATATTTTACCTAAAAGCGTTTGAACTTCTTCCCGCTTCTCAGGTAGTGATAATCTTTTATTTATATCCTTTATTTATGATCATATTATCTGGTTTGATACTAAAAGAAAAAACATCATTGATTTCAATGCTTTTTGTGTTACTGGGATTTTTTGGAGTTTATGTTCTTGCATCAAATGGAACACTTATTAAATTAGATGTTAATGCTGGTTTAATTGTTACTTTACTGGCGTCTCTAAGTTGGGGGCTGTTTTCAGTTTTGATTAAATTAAGAGAAGTCAATGAAGAGATATCAATGTTTTTATTTAATTTATTTGGATTGGCTTTCTTAATTACTCTGATTCCTTTGTTTGGTTTTAACCACTTTATCACTTTGACTGAAACCTTAGGGATTTTATATCTCGCACTGATACCTACCGCACTTGCATTTGTCTTGTGGAACAAAGCATTACACTTGACAAGAACAAGCATTTGTTCCAATATCTCATTATTGACTCCGCTGTTTTCTTTAGTAATAATTTCTCTTGTTTTAAAAGAAAAAATTAATTTTAATCAAATTACCGGCTTAATAATTATTATTATCTCTGTTTTCTTAAATATTAATTTTGGAAATAAACAAAAAAAACGATCTTAAATAAATTTAACTTAAATTTCTGGCTGTGTCAATGAGAAACTGA
>CAZCKG010000329.1:0-3210 GCA_964498825.1 uncultured Methanosarcinales archaeon | reverse complement strand
CTTGAGATTTATGTGCAGAGAGTACATAGAAGCCTTACAAGGACAATAACCATTTTTCAGAAAAGTGAATGAGAAGTGAAAACACTATCAAAATATAAAAACAATATCAGGATACAAGACCAATATCAAAATAAAAAGCAAGTGAAATACCCTTAGAGGGTATTTCTTACTCCTGAAATGCCAGTTCTTCCAGAACCTCGGCCATAACTCTGTGTCTTAGAATACGTTTTTGATTATACTCAGCTGCTCTCCTGATAGAATAATTATCTTCAATCCACCCTATTTCCTCTTCATAGTTTACTTTTAAAAGGGTTAATCCATAGGCAGGAGCAGGTTCGATTCCTTCTTCATAGATATCCGGATTCAGCATCTGGAGCAGCCAGTCCTTGTCACGTACTCCTCTTCCTATCATAGAAAGTGCGGTTACTATTTTCCTGACCATATTCCAGAGGAAACTATTTCCAACCACGTCGATTTTAGTAAGCTCACCATCTACGCGGACGTTGATGCTTTCTATGGTTCTAACTGTACTTTTGTCTCCATTGGTTCTCGAAAGATTTTCGAAATCATGGGTTCCGATAAGCAATTTTGAAGCTTCCCGGATCCTGGAGATATCGTATCCTTCCCCGGTCATGACATAGTGGTAGTGTCTTGAAACTGCATTTCTTCTAGCGTCAAAATCGCGGGGTACCTCCGCGTGGGCCCAGGTCCAGATAGTTGGGGGAAGTTCGGAGTTTATAATCCTGGGAATTGCCAGGTTAGATTTGTCAGTATCAAAAGCAACAACCTGCTCAAGGGCATGAACCCCCGCATCGGTCCTGCCGGCACAGGTATAATTAGCAGACTTGGGGCTTTCTATGATCCCGAGATTCCGAAGAGCCTTGAAGAGTTCTCCTTCCACGGTCACAACATTTGGCTGGATCTGGGAGCCGTGAAACTCAGTGCCTATGTATGCAAGCTTTAAAGCGACTCTCATACCAATCTCTGTTTAGTTAGATTTTTTCTTATAATAGACTTCTCTTACAATCATCAGAAATACTATAAAAATACACCCGAAAAGGAACCATACTCCGGGGTGAAGAGAAAGAGCATCATAGAGCCCATGAATTCCACCTGTATGAGAGAGACCTTCTGGAGGAATTACAGGCACCTGAGTCGAATTCGAAACATTAGAGGTGGCAACATAGGTATCAGCAACTCCATGAGCAGGGCCAGATTCTAGCGCAGTGGAGGCGTTTCCTGTCCCGGCTTCCTCCATAGACTCAGAATGTACACTCATAGTCTCGTTTTCGGAAATCTGCTGGTCAAGAGCCATTTTCGGGCTCATGTTGTCGCTCTCGTTGATTCCCATAACCGTTGTCTCAGGAAGTGTATCTGAAGTATTATTCATTACTACCATTCTCAGTGGAGCAGTTGCATCAATGATCCTTTTTGCCTGCATGTAGGCTGAAAAATACTCTATTCCTGCTGCTGCAAAGACGGCTGCCCCTATTACACCAAGATATTTCTGAAGTATGTTTATGATGGAAAGCTTATCTAAAGAGCTCTTTGAAGGGACAAGAACAATTAACTTTTCCACTGATTCATAGATTTTTACCTGACGGCCTTTTTTACTCCATTTTATCTGTTTGACCTTAATAAGATCAGATTCTGCCAGAGAATCAAGATTGTACTTGACAGTGGTCAGGGGCAAATTCAGCTCCTCTGCAATATCGGTTGCAGACATCCCTTTCTTACCCAGAAGTTCAAGAATCTTGAGTGATGTTTCATTGGAAAGAATCTGGGTTATTTTTCTTGAATCCCCGTTTACAGGCAAAAAAAGTACCTTATCTTCCTGCTCGATACTTTCAGGTCTCTCTGAAGGGTTGCCAGCTTCTGATAAGCTTTTTCGAGCTTCTGATAAATCTTCTCGATCTTCAAACTCTTTCATGCTTACTTCCTGAATCAATAATCTGCTTTTTTACTCTTACTCTTTGCTTTAGTTTACACGCATCTTAGTATAAAGTTTTATTTTTTTAAGGTTAAATATACATGCGCTACTATATTTATATATAGAATCCAGTCCTTAACCTTAAATACAACATTGTATATTCTAATCTAAATTTTCCGCTGGTAGCAATCATGATAACAAAACAGCAGGTTCTGGAACTTCTTAAAAATTATGATTTAGAAAACATTACTATTGCAACAATTTGTTCTCATTCAAGCCTTCAAATCTTTGACGGAGCACGGAAAGAAGGCTTCAGAACTCTGGGGATATGCGTTGGTAAACCCCCAAAATTCTATGAAGCATTTCCCAAAGCAAAACCCGACGAGTACCTTATTGTTGATAGCTATGAAGATATAATGAATAAAGTAGAGGAACTCAAAGAGAAGAATGCTATTATTATTCCTCATGGCTCATTTGTTGCTTACCTTGGCACGGAAAATTTTGCAGATATGGCAGTCCCTACTTTTGGGAACCGGGATGTGCTCGAATGGGAATCAAACAGGGATAAAGAACGTGAATGGCTGCTCGGAGCAGGTATTCACATGCCTGGAAAAATCGATGACCCTCGTGATATCAAAGGACCTGTAATGGTCAAGTATGACGGAGCAAAGGGAGGAAAGGGTTTCTTCGTTGCAAAAACCTACGAAGAATTCGAAGAGCTCATTGACAGGACCCAGAAATTCACGATCCAGGAATTTATTACAGGAACCCGTTATTACCTGCACTATTTCTACTCCCCTATCCGAAACGAAGGATACACTCTAAGCGAAGGAAGTCTTGAACTTCTGAGCATGGACCGCAGGGTAGAGTCCAATGCTGACGAAATCTTCAGGCTTGGCTCCCCCAGGGAACTCATAGAAGCTGGCATCCGTCCGACATATGTTGTCACAGGAAACGTGCCCCTGATAGCAAGAGAATCACTCCTGCCCCTGATCTTTTCTCTTGGAGAAAGGGTAGTTGAGGAGTCTCTGGGCCTTTTTGGCGGGATGATAGGAGCTTTCTGCCTTGAAACCGTGTTTACAGATGAACTGGAAATCAAAGTCTTTGAAATTTCAGCCAGGATAGTGGCAGGAACAAACCTTTACATTTCAGGTTCCCCTTATGCTGATTTGATAGAAGAAAACCTCTCTACTGGAAGAAGGATAGCAAGGGAAATCAAGATAGCTGCCCAGACAAACCAGCTGGATAAGATAATTTCCTGAGCAAAAAATGCACAGTAA
>CAZCKG010000328.1:0-3217 GCA_964498825.1 uncultured Methanosarcinales archaeon | reverse complement strand
TGTTATTACTTTTTCACTCAGGAATTGTTTATTTTCACTTTCTTTTACTCAAATATTTTCTATTTTATCTTTTTCTTCTTTCCATTTTATCTAAGGCGCTTTTTGTATTTTTTCCTGCGGTTTCACTTATCCTTTTTTGACAGTTTAAAATCGATAGATTTTTACATCATTGTATGAAAAATATCAAAAGTTATTTTCCTGTAATTTCTTGAAGCGTTGGGAAGTTTCATACCAGATTTAGATGGATACTTGAAATTCTTGGAAGGGTAGAGGTTTTATGAGACAAAAATCAATTAAAGGTTTAATTACTCTCGGAATAATAAAAGGACTTATTACTATCGGAATATTGCTGTTCCTTGCAGTTTTTTCTGAATGCAATGCTTCTGCAGAAGTAGCGAATTCTTCTGAATTTATATGTGAAGGATGCACGTTTGAAGAGCTTAATCCCGATAACGTTACGACGGAATGGAAAGATTCATATCTTTTCAGCAGTAGGGAAGATGCCTTAGAAGAACTGGAGGAATTAAAAAATAGATCCGAAGAAATGAACAAAACTTTCCGTCCGAAATTTGAAAACTTGTCTGGACCTGTTTTACTGGATTTCCTGGAAAATGAAAAGGAGTTTTCAAAATCTATTACAGTTCTGTATATTTATGCCTATACTCAGCTCAGTAAAAATGTGAATGATCAATTCTTTGCGTCTCTTCTTACAGATTCTCAGGATCTTTTTACCGCATATTCGAAAGCTAATTCATTTACGACCATAAAGCTGACCTCTCTCAGTAAAGAGGAATGGGATAGACTCTTTTCTGAAGAACCCAGGCTTGAGGCATATAGACCTTATCTTGAAGCCAGGTATATGAGATTTGCAGAACACAGGGCAATAAATGAATCCCAGGCTGCATATCTTGCTGATCTCGAAAATCAGCGCATGAAGCTGGAGACTGAGGCGTTATCAGAAATTACTAATAACGTCACAATGGCAGGAAATATAACGCTTGAGAATGGAGAGGAATATTCGGTCAATTCCCAGTCCTATTTCATTCTACTTTCAAAAGATCCGAATAGGGAAAACAGAAAAAAATGTTATGAGAAAAGGTTTTACCACCTGAAAAACGAGTCCGACTCCATGGCATCTCTCTATTCCAGAAAAGCCCAGATTGATGATCTTGTTGCCACGCAGCTAAATTACACGGACTTCTATGATTGCACATTGTATGGTCTCTATCTTAACCGTACTCAGATTGATGAGATGAATATGGTTTTCAAAGAAAGAAAAGATGTGTTTGAAGACTATAACGATTTCAGGAGAAACAAACTTGGAGTTGAAAAGCTCAGGCCATACGACCTGATGCTGCAGTCAACAGATCAACCTGGCGAAAACTTTACTTATGTAGAATCTTTGCAGGAGATCCAGAAATCCTATTCCAGAATGGACCCCATTTTCAATGAAATCTTTTTAAAGACAGTAACCGGTAATTTCATAGATGTATATCCTGACCCCGAGCATGGAAAACAACCAGGTGGTTATTGTTATGAACTTTGTGCATTAAAGGCTCCGGCTCTGATCTTTATCAACTATAATGGTCTTGTCAAGGATCAAAAAACCCTTACTCACGAAATTGGGCACGGAAATCATTTCTACCTAATGGGCAACTCTGTGGATTACCTCTACTGCACAGGTCAGATCTATGAGGCTGAGGTTCCTTCCACTTTCAATGAAGAACTCTTTGTTGATCACGTGGTCGAAAATTCTGATAGGGACACCGCAATTATGGTACTCTCTGACCAAATAGCAGATTATCAGAATTACTTTACCAGGCAGCCTATGATTACGGAATTTGAATATAAAGCTCACCAGCTATGTGCCGAAAATGGAACAGTCAGTGGAGATAATCTCAATGCTATCTGGACAAACTTATCTAAAGAATACAGAAGTGACTCGGTTGAATATTACATTGAAGATTCCGCTAAAGATTCAGCGGAATGGGTATATATTAATCATATTTACTTAACTAACAACTACTACACCTTTAATTATGCAGTTTCAAAGGCAATAACCCTTGCTCTCTTCAAACAGTATAAGGAGGACCCGGAAACCTTCAATAAAAACTATATTGCCTATCTCTCGGCAGGTTCAACAATGCCGCCTGAAGAAAAGCTCAAGAAATACTTCGGGATCGAAATAAACAGGCAGCTGTTTGAAGACGCCATGGATGTCGTGGAATTAAGGATTCAGGAATTGAATGAACTGGACAGAGAAAAAAACAAATCGAAGCTTAACTCTACTGCAGAAGTCCTGAATATTTACCCTGCTGGTTTCTGGGACGGCGCACATAAAGAACAATGAACTGAGTATTTAAAGTAAATATCTGTAAGGGTATGGGGTTTAAATGACCTCACTCCTTTATCCCTTTTTAACTCTCCCTTTTTAACTTTCAGTCAGGTCAATACTCTGTGCTCTTCTATCAAATAAGAATTTCTACCATAAACGACACAACTATTTGCAACTGCTACAGGAGACAAACAAAATGTATTACCATATAATCGACTCCCTAATCTGCCCTATTCTTCTGGCAGGAGATGAAGAAGGGCTAAAAAACGTCCTTTTCTTAAAGGGTGAGAAAAAAATAGATATTCCTTCTGATTGGGTAGAAAACAAAGAATTTTTCATAGAAACTGCCAGGCAACTTGAAGCTTATTTTTCCGGGAAGCTCAAATCTTTTAAAATTAAGATATCTCCTGAAGGAACAGAATTCCAGAAATCTGTCTGGAAAGCTTTGTGCGAAATACCTTACGGAGAGACCCGAACTTACAAAGATATAGCTCTATCTATCGGGAACCCTAAAGCATACAGGGCTGTTGGACTTGCAAATAATCGGAACCCAATTGCGATAATCGTTCCCTGCCACAGGGTCATAGGATCAAATGGGGAACTTACAGGTTATGCTTGTGGGTTGGATGTGAAAGAATTTTTATTAAAACTTGAAGAAAATACTATGTAAGAAGATTGAAGGCGAACTCTACTCCTCCTCTGATTATTGTCAATTTTTCTTTAATTTATAAATCATTTTCAAAAACAGTAAAGCAACTATCAGATAGAATATTACTAAGAGTAACCATTATTTCAGTAGTCCATATCATCATAAGCCTTCAATCTTCTTACAGGTTTAAATCTGTTTAATACATTTCAAAAATATGAATTATCAGGAGAACT
>CAZCKG010000327.1:0-3218 GCA_964498825.1 uncultured Methanosarcinales archaeon | reverse complement strand
TTTAAAATTCATGTAGCCAAAGAACTTCAAAATCCACCTAATATCAAGATCCACCTAAAACGTTTGAATCAAGATTCCATGTGACAAGCTTTAGAGCCATTACTTTTCCTTTTCTTCCCCTTTTGTTTTCCTTTTAAGATGTATCTTGATTTTGATTTTTGAGAAACTCCGATTTATCCTCCTTTCCGGCTTTTCCAGCCCAGGAAAGAGCACATATAGGACATTCGGGTCCAAAACCTGCAGCATTATATCCTGTCATTCCTCCGGCGGCATTATTAACGCTGGAGAAACCATGCTGTTTAAGGATACTGCATCCCATACTTGATCTGTGCCCGGTGCTGCATATAAGAATTATTGTCTCAGCCTTCGGGTCAAGCTCAACATACCTTTCCCTGAGATCCTGGACGGGGATATTAACTGCATTCTCTATGTGGAAAGCTTCATACTCGGAAGGAGCTCTCACATCAATGATTACATGGGAATTTCCACTTACAATCCATTCATGAAGCTCAGGAATTGAGAGCTGGGGCACATGAGAAGCCCTGAGACCTGCGGTTACCCAGGCGAACATTCCTCCTCTCAGAAAACCGGAAATATTGTCAAGGCCCACTCTGTGCAACCAGACAACTGCTTCCAGGGCCTGGCCTTCGCTTTCTGACACCAGCAACACCTGTTTATCTGGAGGCAAGAGCCAACCTGCGTAAGTTGCAAAATTACTCCGAAGGTCGATGCACCAGGAATCCGGAATATGTTCACCTCCAAAGCCTTCATAACAACGAATATCCAGAATAGCAGTATCATCCCTTTCTAAAAGCTTGAAGAAATCCTCGGGAGGGATTTCCTTTAAAGAAGGAAGCTCTTTGAGCTTTGTTGATCCTTTCCTGTTGATTTCAGTACAGCGGCTGAAATGATCGGGTGCAGGGGGCATATCGGTTGTAAGAGACTTTATGAATTCTTTCCTGTTAGGGATCTGCAGGGCGTAGTTGTATTTTCTTTCATAGCCTATTGTGCTTGAGCGTCTGGCTCCAAGAGCCCTCCCGCATAGAGAGCCCTCCCCATGTGCAGGGTAGACCTCACAGGAGTCAGGAAGAGAAAGCAATTTTTCGTGCAGACTGTCATAAAGCCTGGAAGCAAGTTCCTCTGCTCTGCGAGGAAACAGATCTGGCCTGCCAACATCCCCAACAAAAAGAGTATCTCCACAGAAGACAGCAGCAGGATCAGGACCTCTTGACGTATCCGAAACAACATAACAGATGTGCTCAGGAGTATGTCCCGGTGTTTCGATTATCTTTATAACCATATCTTCGATTTCGAAATTATCTCCTTCAGCCAGCCCTATATGTTCGAACTCACAGCCAGCAGCTTTGGGAACATAGATTTTTGCCCCTGTAACTTCTGCCAGATCAATGTATCCTGAAACAAAATCTGCGTGAAGATGAGTTTCCAGAATATGGGTAATCTTCAGACCTCTGGATTTTGCTTCCTGGATGTAAATATCAGTGTCCCTGCGAGGATCAATAACTGCACAATTTTGTTTTCCTGCAAGAATATATGAGCTATGAGCTATACCTTTCACAAAAAATTGAATTATTTGCATACCTTGTCCCCCTTTCAAACCGATCTGCAATTTTCCCATTAATAGCACTCAATAGGTTACATCACTGTACCAGGAGCTACATCTTCATATCAATGAGAGCTACATTTTCATATCATAGAGATTCTTCTCATAAATCTTATAATCACGTTTAAGATTTTATAACTATTAGGATCTTAAAACAGAGTTTATTAAAGTAAAATAATGTTATATGCAAAGCTCAGACATAAAGTCCAGAAGGGTCCTGAGGGAGTTCTTTTCTACCAAGTTTTGCAAGGGATTTTTCAAAATCCTTACCAGTCACTATTTCCCTATCTTCAATAATGGCCTGATGAAGGGCTGATTTCAAGACCTTTTCCACAATATCCCTGCCTGAAAGCCCTTTCGATCTCTTTGCAAGAATCTGGAAATCACAATTTTCTACCTGCAAAGGAAAGGTCTTTACATTAGATTCGAATATGCGGATGACCTCCTCTTCCTCAGGAAGGACAAACTCAATCTCTTCTTCAAACCTGCTTCTTACAGCAGAATCCAGAGAGTAAATCCGGTTTGTTGAGCAGATAGTACAGACCCCGTCACGTTCAACTATACCATCCATTTCAGTCAGCAGAGCATTTACAATTTCACTTACATCTCCTCTTAACTCCTGGAATTTCCTGTCCAGAGCTATAGCATCAAGTTCATCAATGAAAATTATACAGGGAGCCATTTCTTCTGCACGATCGTAAAGCTGGTGGATCTGCCTTGCTCCGTCTCCCACATATTCTCCAATAAGCTGGGTAGCTTTGACAGGAATAATAGGCACGTCAGTTTTGTTTGCAAGAGCCTTTGCAAGCATAGTTTTTCCGGTGCCTGAGGGCCCGAAGAAAAGGACATTTCTTGGAGCCCATTTCCCAAAACGTTCGGGCTCTTCAAGGAAACGCTCTATTAGCCTGCATTTTTGCTTTGCAAGTTCCTGCCCGATTACGTCATCAAATATAACACTGCTCTTAATTTCTCCTGAGGAAGAAATACCATTTTCCTCTTCAGTTACAATAATAGAGGTTGAGTTTCCTATTATGGATTCAGCAGGCTCAACATCTATAATCCTGTAAGCAAAGTCCGGGAACATCCGTCTGTCAAAGAGATAATCCCCTTTGCGGGCGATACATCCATTCCACTGTTCTCTGGCATAGAATTCAAAAACGTCCCTATTTTCAATTACAGGATATTCATCCATCATGCCGCTCAATGGATAACCTTCAGGCTTCAAAATCAGAAGCTCGGAAGTGGATTTTCCAAACTCGCTGGTGTTTTCATGAGTTTTTTTCGCATTAACTCTTTGTGAGACTGATCGCACTTTGTAATCAACTCGAATACTTTTCTATATCTCTATAGTAATCCGAAGGGCTAATAAAATTAACCCAAAAAAATGAAATAAAGATTCGACTGCGAAAGCCCTGTCTTTCTCTCAGATTTTAGAAAATAATCTTCTAGGAGCACCTTCACAGAGACATATTTAAACTTTCATATAAGATCCGAATCAGGACCTGTAACAGAATATGCAGCTAAATATGTAATACATGTAAAAATAAATACACGGATATATAATAGGGCTGCAAATATACAGCATGGAAATTAATAT
>CAZCKG010000326.1:0-3223 GCA_964498825.1 uncultured Methanosarcinales archaeon | reverse complement strand
TCTCAAAAAAGGCACCTTCCCATATGAGCAATTGGAGAAGAGAAAACCAGAAAAATAGCTTCGAAAATTAAGGACAATAGAGGGATAAAATAAGAGGTAAAAAACGGAAGAATAGAGAAGGGAAGGATTATTTTTTTGAGAAGATAGAATCAGGAAATTAGCACAAATTTTATAAATAACCTCTACATAGGAGTTAATGAGGCATCTAATCCACTTTCACACCTAAAACATCTACATATCTAGCCCAACTAGACACTTTAAGTTACGCAACACCTAATTATTAGATGCCTCAATCACCCAAGTTGGATGAAACTTTTGACAAAGTTTTTTTAATATAATAAAGCTCATCAGATATAAACATTTATATTTAATCTTCCACATAAATGAAGAAGTTAGGAGCTTTACAACTTTTGCACAAAACTGTTTTTTGGATAAAACGTTATTAAGCTCATTTACTTGAACTGAGAAATAAGTAATTTCTATTTTTTATCAGTTAATCGTTCTTATTGTTAGCTTAAAAGAAAGGAAAAGGTTAGAGGGAATAGCCCTCACGAAGTTTTAAAACGAGTGTTTCAACCTGTTCCACTGAAGTTCCTATATATTTATCAGGATTTACGAGATTTTCAATATCGAGAGCAGATAGATACCTTGCAACAGCAGGAGTTTCCAGAAGGACATTTTTGAAATGTTGTCCTGTATCATGAGCTCTCATTGCTGCATCCCGGACAAGCTCATGGGCTTCCTGCCTGCCCACACCTCTCTTGGCAAGTTCGATCATGACAGCTTCTCCCATATTCAGGCCTCTGAGCAATTCCAGGTTCTTCCGAATATTTTCAGGATAGAACCTCAGATTCTCAAGCACAGCAATCCCGAGCTTAAGTATATGGTCGGTCAGAACACAGGCTTCAGGGAAAACCACCCTCTCGCAGGAAGAGTTGGTAAGGTCTCTTTCATCCCAGAGGGTGTTGTTAAGAAGCTCAGGTTCAACCATAGCCCTTACAATCCTTGCAAGCCCGCAGATCTGTTCTGATTTTATTGGGTTGCGCTTATGAGGCATGGTAGATGACCCTACCTGCTTTTTTCCAAAGCTTTCTTCAATCTCGGCGATCTCGCTTCGTTGAAGAGTTCTGATTTCGACTCCTATTTTATCCAGAGTAGTGACGGTATTTGCCATCCACATTACGAATTCAGCATGCCTATCCCTTTGAATGATCTGATTGGAAACATCGACAGCTCCAATTCCAAGGTGTTGCATGGTAAGTTTCTGTATTAAAATTCCGGATTTTCCAAATGCAGCCTGCGTTCCAACTGCTCCAGTCATTTGTCCTACAGTTGCTCTAGGAGTAAGCTGACACAATCTCTCAAGATGTCTTGAGATCTCTGACGCCCATATAGCAAAACGGAGACCGTAAGTTGTTGGAACTCCAATCTGCCCGTGAGTCCTACCACAGCAGACAGTTTGCTTATGAGCTTCGGCCTGGTTAAGTAGAGTTTTTAATAAAGTCTTAAGCTTGTCTTCAAAGATCTCAATTGCATCCTTAATCTGGAGAGCTGTTGCTGTGTCAAGGATATCATTTGAAGTAGCTCCAAAATGTACCCATTTTCCAGCATCGTCTCTGCACTGTTCAGAGATTGCAAGAACCACAGCCATCATATCATGATGGATTTCAGCTTCGATCTCATCCACTCTCTCAGGCTTTACAGAAGTAATGCTTTCAGAAATAATTTCAGCTGCTTCTGCAGGAATTATCCCCATATCCGCCTCGGCCCTTGCAAGAGCAGCTTCTGTCCGGAGGATTTTAGCAAGTCTGTTCTCTTGACTCCACACATATTTCATTTCCACTGTACCATACCGATAATCTATAGGATGAATAGTCACGTCGATCACCATTAAAGAGATAGGGAACTCAAAATCCCGAGTTGTTTAAACATAAAATGGATTTATCATTAAATATGATTTTTAGCTTTATGTAATTTCCACGCTAACTTATGCAAAATTCGATGTTAACTTTAGATTATTTAATCCTCGATTAGTATAGAAGTCAGGGAATAAACAACATAACCAATAAATAAGCTTTGAGTTAAAAGCACAATAAAAACTTCATGCATGCGAAAAACGAAGAAAAAAAGAAGATCAAACTCCGTAAACAACGGATTTTTTGATGAAAAACATTATATGCCTTAACATCCATTAAGCGGGCTATAGACCTTATCGATAATAAAAAATAATAGCAGGTGACAAAAAATGGGTCGTTTTCCAGAAGCAGAAGAAAGATTATTAAATAAAAAGATCTGCATGAAATGCAATGCAAGAAATGCAGTAAGAGCAACCCGCTGCAGAAAATGCGGTTCCAGCGCCCTTCGTGTAAAATCCAAGGAATCCAAGGGAGCATGATCTTTTTTGCAGGTGGAAGCACACCTTCAGAAAATTATTGATCAGGAAGGAAAAGTACATCTTACCCTTATCGACCCGGCGTCTCAAACGCCGGAAAGAGCCGCTGAAATTGCCCTTGCGGCAGTTGAAGGAGGTACCGATGCTATCATGATCGGGGGCTCAACGGGAGCATCAGGAACTCTGCTTGATGAGACTGTCATAAAGATAAAAGAGAAGGTAGATGTTCCAACAATCCTCTTTCCAGGAAATTCAGCCGGGCTTAGTAAGTATGCAGATGCAGTATTTTTCATGAGTCTTCTGAACTCCAGAGACATAGGATATGTAATCACAAATCAGGTGCTTGGAGCTCCGCTTGTATACAGAAGTCAGATAGAACCTATCTCTATGGCATACCTTATAGTCGAGCCTGGGGGAACTGTCGGATGGGTAGGAGACGCGAAACTGATTCCAAGGAGGAAACCTGAACTTGCAGTCGCTTACGCCCTTGCAGGCAAGTACCTGGGCATGCATTATACGTATCTTGAAGCCGGATCAGGAGCAGATACACCTGTTGACCCTGAGATGATAGGGGCAGTCAAGCATGCACTTGGAGAAAACAAACTTATCATCGGTGGCGGGATCAGAGATGCAAAAACCGCAAAGCTCTGTGCTTCTGCAGGTGCGGATATGATAGTAACAGGTACGGTTGTTGAAGAAGTAAAAGATGTTACTGCAAAAGTAGCTGAACTTGTATCAGCTATAAAGAAGTAATTCCTGAAAATGATAGTTTTGGAATGTGCTACCTGCTTTTGAAATTAAAAAGCTTACTCAATCCACCTATTTTTTAAA
>CAZCKG010000325.1:0-3238 GCA_964498825.1 uncultured Methanosarcinales archaeon | reverse complement strand
GAGCAAAAGGAAGTAAAAAAGGATTAAACAGAAAATTTGGTAGAAATCAAATGAACAGAAAATTTATTGAAAACTAAAGAATAGTAAATATAAAGTTTATTGAAAATTAAAGATAGTAGATAGAGAATTTATTGGAAACTAAAAATAGTGCAATAGAAAATTAAGGACAGACAATAGTATCGAAAAGTCCTGCTACTAATTCTGCCAGTTCCCTGCTTTTTTCAATGGAGGTCATCAGGGTGTCGGCACGGGCAGCGCGGCATCCAAGTCGTTCAAATGCGAATTCGTCTGCCTGATCTCTTTCATCAAAAACGAAAATGTCCAGGAAATCCTGATAATATTCTGCAACTCCCATTGAGGAGACTTCAAGCCCGCAAGCCTGCATAAGTTTTCCGGCAGGTCCGCTTACAGGGGTATTTCCAATAATCGGGCTAACTGCAACGACTTTTTTCTTTTCCAGTATTTCTTTCATTCCTGGAAGAGAAATAATAGGGCCTATGCTTGTAATTGGGTTACTTGGGCCTATAAGGACTTTATCGTCGTTTTCAAGAGCTTCGAGTACCTTTGGAGAAATCGAAGCTTCAGGAATTCCCCTTATATCAACTCCAAGAACCTCGGGCTCTCCGTGTTTTCCGACCCAGAAGTCCTGGAAATGCATGATACCTTCAGGGGTTTCTATATAAGTAGAAACAGGATAATCAGACATTGGCAAAATTCTTGCGTCAATTCCGAAAACGGAAGCGAGTTTTAAAGTTGCTTCTGTCAGGGAGCCTCCATCCCTTATTAAATTCGAACGAATAATGTGGGTTGCCCGGTCTTTATCGCCAAGCTTCATGTTTTCATTGACTCCCAGTTCCTGCATGCGCTCATAGGTCTCAAAGGAGTCGTCTTTTATTCCCCACCACTTCTTCCTGTCAATCTGATTCGAGAACAGGTAGAGTACCGTATCCAGATCCGGACAGATCAGGTTTCCCGAAATCCAGAGATCTTCGGCAGTATTTACAACAACGGTCAGTTCCTCTTCTGGGAGGATTTCCTTGAGTCCTTCAAGGAGCTTTGGAGTTCCGGTGCCGCCTGAAAATATAATCATGATAATACCTTTTCCAGATTTTTTTAAATATTCGGGTAGAGGGTACTTCTGCAGGTATTAATATCATTTGAGTAATAGTAACAGCAATATATAATGACATCTGTCTAAAGAATTATGAGAGTTGTCCTTGATCCCATACACGGCTACATCGAACTGGATGATTTAGTTCGGGAACTTCTTGATACTCCCCAGATGCAGCGCCTCAGAAGGGTCAGACAACTTGGATTTTCAAACCTTGTTTATCCAGGAGCAAACCATACTCGTTTTGAACACTCTCTCGGTTCAATGCATCTTGCTTCTATGCTGGCCAGAAATCTGGATTCAGTTGACAAAGACAAAAAAAATGAGATAAGGGCTGCAGCCCTTTTGCACGATGTTGGGCACGGGCCTTTTTCCCATGTTACGGAAAATGTTATTGACAAGTACACGCGGCACAGGCATGATGACATAAAAGAAGTCATTGGAAAGGGAGAAATTAGGGAAGTATTGATGAAACACGGGATTTCTCCGGGAAACCTTGCAAAACACGTGAGAGGAGAAACTTCTTTAGGGCAGATCCTCAGCAGTGAGATTGATGTGGACAGAATGGATTATCTTGTCCGGGACGCTCATTATACAGGTGTTGCGTTTGGAGTTGTGGATTATAACCGCCTGATAAATCAGATGGACTTTTATGAGAACAGGCTCGTTGTCAATCAGGGTGGTCTGAAGGCAGCCGAATCCCTCCTTGTCTCACGTTTCTGGATGAACACATCGGTTTACTACCACCATGTAACCAGAATCTCGGAAGCCATGTGTTCCAAAGCAGTGGAATGCATGATAGAAAACCAGGAGCTTGACCCTTTCAGACTCAGGCAGATGGATGATATAGATCTTCTTGCAGCCATGAGGATTGCTAAAGGATATGCAGGAGAACTTTCACAGCGTCTGGATGCCAGAGAACTCTATAAGCGGGCTCTATATGTGGGCCTGGATGATGTAGGAAAAGATGTACTTAGATACAGGGACAAAATCCAGAGAGTAGAAACCGAAATTGCGGAACTTGCCGGGGTTGAGCCTCAGCATGTCCTTGTAGATATTCCAAAAACTCCGGAAATGCTGGAAATGCAGGCAATGATCAAAACCGACCACAGGATGGTTCCGCTTAACGAGGCTTCCCATTTTGTATCCATTCTGCAGGAGGCTCATATGGACAACTGGAGAATGGGAGTATACAGCCCAAAAGAACACTGTGAAACTGTGGAAAAGGCTGCGAAAGATTATTTTGGGGTTAAAAAAGCCGTAAAACAGTTCAAAATAACTGATCTTTGAGAGAAATGGATGAAAAGAGAAGTTTAAAGAAAGAAAGTAGTTTTTCACTCAGAACCGATTTTTAGAGTCAGATTTTTAAAGGCTGCAGCTTAATAGTCCTGGAGCCTTATAAAAAAACAGGATTATTTGGAATCAATGCCCTGAGTGTTTTAAGTTTTGAGGTAAAGAGTTTGTTTCAGATTGTGCGAAAAGCTGGCAGAATCGAAATTCACCTTGAGGCAAAGCAAATCGGAGAAGATTACCTGCTAACCCTTACAGGTGGAAGAGAACATGTAGGAGCTGTTGCTATAGGGCTTTTTGATGAAAAAAGCCAGAGGGCAAGCTCGTCAGTGATAACGTTGCCCGGGCACAGAGAAGAACAACTTGCTCTGCAGGGTGCAATACAGGTCAGCAAAGCCACGAAGAGAACAACAGTATTTGTTGCAGGTATCCACCAGGATAATATTAGTCCTGAAGAGATAATGGGTATAGTTTCAGTTTCAGAGGAAATGGTAGCAAGTTTTATTGATTTCTTTGAAAGACAGAGCGAGGAGAAATGAATAAAACAAACACAGAGTCAGGAAAAAATGAATAAAACAAGCGAAGAGTCTGGGAGAAATGAACAAAATAAAGACAGGGTAAGGGAGAGACGAATAATGGAAATAACGGTAGGCATAAGCGGAGCCTCAGGGGTCCAGTATGGGATTCGCCTTCTTGAAGTGCTTGCGGAAAAAGGAATCAAAACACATCTGGTTTTGACTGATGCTGCAAAAGAGATAATACAGATCGAAACCGACTACGCTCCCCTTGCAGTAGAAAAACTTGCAACCTGGAGCTATTCCCAGAAAGATTTTTCTG
>CAZCKG010000324.1:0-3254 GCA_964498825.1 uncultured Methanosarcinales archaeon | reverse complement strand
GGGCCCTGAAGCAATGGACGCGGCCATCGTAAAATCACAGGCAATGGGCAAAGATCTTGTTGAAGCGATAAAAGAAAAGAGATCATACCCTGAACAGGAAGCAAAACACGAAGCCTGGAGAGAACGGTTCAAATACGTCGTCCTTGCAAATAAAGACCATTGGACGCACAACTGCGATTACTGGATGGAAAAAGGCTGGTTGAAGGAATAACTTTTGGTAATTCTCAGTGAGATTCCTGGTTAATTTATCTGTTAATTTACTGGTTAATTTATTGGTGGGTTCATTATGCTAAGCCTTGAAGAATTAGGGAAAAAACTTATAGAAGCTGGCAGGTTGAAATTACGTCCTCTATGTGTTTATGGCACGGATGAAATCCCTGAGGATGCAGTACCCTCATATACAGTAGACCGCTGTATAGCAAAGGCAGTCTACATATCTGCCCTTTTTGAAGAGACTCCTCCGGTCTATGTTGAAGCAGCTCATGAACAGTGCTGCGGAGGTGGACTGGTGTGGCTGGGACTGACTGAACCTCATCCGAAACTGAAGTACTTTGTAACTACAGGTACGCCTGACTTTAGGGGAGGGGCTGCCGAGTATTTGAAGGCTACACCAGAGCTGTTTGATGAACAGAAAAAACGTGCAGGAAAAATAACTCCTCCAGGGAAATACACAGTGGTCAGTCCCTGCACTGATAATATCGCACCTGAAAGAGTCAGATCCCTTATTCTCTTTGCAGGCAGCGAACAAATCCGAAATCTGTGCGGGCTAGCCCAGTTCAATAATTCCGACCCATTCTTTAAAACACTGATACCCGGTGGCCCTACCTGTGCTGTGATGATCGCTTTTCCGGCAGGCATGGCAGAGAATGCGCCTAAGGACTCGGCTTATGTCGGACCTGTTGATCCGACCGGAAATCCCTGGCTGCCTCCGGAATTAATGATAATGGGCATTCCCGCAGCACTTGCGCAGCAAATGGCAGCCGATCTGGAAGAGTCTTTTATAGGCAAAAGGAACAGGATAGCATATCCTGAGAACCGTATTATGGTAAAACCTAAGTGAGGGGCATATAAAAGGAGTAAAACAAAGAACAAAACTGTTATTTGGCATGTAGAGACAAGAATATATTTAAATCAGGGCGCTAATTCTCAGAAAGTTTAGAATTCATTCGCGCAGGCATTTGAGGGTCTGGAGACCTCCTTCACATGCACTTTCTTTCGTATACTCTATTATCCGATCCTTTTTGGTGATTTTTTGTCTATGAAAATTAGCCGTGAAACCTTTGTCCGGTCTATTGCAGACCTCCTGCGAAAAGCGGAAGTTGAGCTTCCTGATGATGTAGTGGATGCGCTCAGGAAAGCTGAAACCACAGAAGGAAGCCAGGTCGCAAGGTCCCAGCTTCAGGCAATCCTGAAGAATATCGAGCTTGCAAAAAAACATGGAGTTCCGATGTGCCAGGATACCGGGATCCTGATTTTCTTTGCGGAACTCGGGAGAGAGTTTCAGCCCGGCTTCGATCTGGAAGCCGCAATTAGAGAAGCGGTTATCCTTGCAACAGCCGAAATCCCTCTCCGTCCCAACGCAGTCGAACCCCTGACCCGTAAGAATAGCGGAAACAATACTGGGGCAGGCATTCCGGATATCCACTGGAAAATTGTTCCCGGAAATGAGTTAAAAATCACCGTGGCTCCGAAAGGTGCAGGTTCGGAAAATATGAGTTCACTGCGCATGTTTAACCCCACTGAGACCGGAAGCATCAAAAACTTCGTGCTTGAGACCGTGGTAAACGCAGGAGGAATGCCCTGTCCTCCCCTTGTAATAGGAGTGGGAATAGGAGGCTCCTTTGATGCGGCAGCCAGACTTGCAAAAGAAGCTTTGCTCGAACCTCTGAATGCTTCTCCAGACAGTTTCGAAAGAGAAATCCTTGAAGCTATAAACACACTGGGAATAGGCTGTATGGGACTTGGGGGTAGCACAACAGCCCTTTCAGTACGCGTGAAAACTGCATACTGTCATACGGCTTCTCTTCCGGTTGCAGTAAATATCCAGTGCTGGGCTAACAGGCATGCTTCAATTGTGTTCAGGGAGGAAGAATAATGGAATATCACCTGCAAACCCCTCTGAAAAAAGAAGACATCGAGAAACTAAACGTCGGAGACGTTGTTTACATTTCAGGAGAGATTCTGACAGCTCGGGATGAAGCCCATGCCAGAATTCTCGAAATGAATGAAAAAGGAGAAGAACTCCCATTTTCCCTCAAAGGAGCAGTCATCTATCACTGCGGCCCCCTTATGCATAGGGAAGAACAAAAATGGAAAGTCATATCAGCTGGCCCTACAACAAGCGGCAGGATGTCAAAAATGACTCCTCCTCTCATGAAGATCCACGAAGTGCGGGCAATTATAGGAAAGGGCGGGATGAAAGATGTTGCTCCGGCCTTAAAAAACAGATGCGTTTACCTTGCCTATACAGGCGGATGTGCAGCCCTTGCCGCAGAGTTGATTAAAGAAGTAAAAGACGTCCACTGGCTTGACCTTGGAATGCCTGAAGCAGTCTGGGTGCTCAGGGTGGAAGAATTCGGCCCCCTTATTGTAGGGATCGATTCAAAAGGAAAAGATATTTTTGCAGAGATTATAGAAAAGGCTGAGAAAGTGCTTGAAGAATTGAAGGGATAAAAACAGCTTTTTTAGCTGTTTTCCACCCACTATAATACTGTTTCCATACTGATTTCCAGTATTATTGTATCTGATTTGAATTTTTGCTGGCTAGCATTTTTCTGCTGTTCCCGTAAGGTTTAGTTACCTGACCAGTAATCAGGGTTATTCTCAAGCAGCCTGAAGGCCTTTACAAGAGGTTCCATCTTTCTGACAACGATTCTTCCGAGAAGGGAAAGATCGTATACTTTGTTTTCCTGAACCACAAGCCCATTTTCTTTTAGCTTTTTAAGCTGTGGCAGGATTGCAACGGAATTTGTTTCGAGTTCATTGTTGATCTCTTCTATAGTCCTGGATTCCTCTTTGAGAAGAAGAAGCAACTCAGTTCTCTTTTCCGAAGACAGGAGAATTGTGATCAGGGAAGATCTCATCTTCCCTTAGTGTAAGAACATAACATATAATTATTTTCATTTTTAATTTATTAAAAGCCTTTGAATAGTGGTATTTCATTTTGAGATTCTACTAAATTTTTCAGCAGTTTTTTACAGCTTTTCCTCTTTTACGGGAGTTTCTTCTCTCCTGTTATTCTGGTTAGAAGATAT
>CAZCKG010000323.1:0-3260 GCA_964498825.1 uncultured Methanosarcinales archaeon | reverse complement strand
TTTTTGGGACAATTGGACTTGACAAGTCGTTTAAATTTATAAAAATGTGTTATATATTCTATATAGTTCCATTCCATCTTACTACTAACAAGTTATTGATCTGGTCAAAATTCGCAAAAATATAGTTTTTGACTCCATTTATCTTGAACTTGATTGTAAGCGTCAAATTCTTCAAGCTCTTTTTAACGAATTTTGTAGATGTGTGTTTTGGTTTCCCAAATTCATATCGCATCAGCGATATAAATAATTGGGCGATAAATCCAAGGATAATAGCTCCATAAATGCTGTCATCTGACCACATTCTTAATGGTTTGGTGTTAATTTCGTTTTCCAATGAATGGAATTAATAGTCCTTTTAATCTCTTTTCTTTTAATCTCTTTTTATAGTGTTTTAAATCCGTATTTTACAAGGAATCAGTTTTTTTCCATTCGTTACATTCATTCCATGCATTTCTCTTCAGTTCCCATCCCTGTATATGCTGCCGGTTCTGCCTGTACCGGTGCGGTGAAGGTATCAGTAGCTTCAAGAATAGTATTTGTGATCCTGTCTAGCAGTTCCAGAGATCCTTTGTATCCGACAGTAAGGATACGCTGTGCCCCTACCCTGTCATGAATTGGAAGGCCAACCCTTACAAGAGGAATATCTCTGGCTTTGGCAATGTATCTCCCATTTGAGTTTCCGATCAGGATTTCAGGACTGCATTCGCTGACAGCGTCATTGAGAGTATCAAAATCAATTCCGTTCAGAATCACAGGTTCCAGTTCCGGCCTTATTTCTTCGAATATCTGCCTGATCTTCGCTTCAAAGTCCCTGCTCTTGCTTCCGGTAGCTACCAACACCGGGTTCATCCCGAGTTCGAGCATGAAGGTCGTGAGACTGAATACAGTATCAGGATCTCCGTAAATTGCTGTTTTTACACCGTAGAGGTATTTGTGCACATCTACCATAGCATCAAGCAGCCTGCCTCTTTCTTTCTGGTATTTTTCGGGAATGGGACACCCAAGAATCTTGACCATTTCAGTGAAGAAACTGTCAGTGTTTGAAAGCCCTATTGGAATTGGAACATTATGTCCGGGTACGCAGTGAGATTTTTCCAGATATCCCAGCGCCAAATTTTTACTTACTACACCCAGTCCAAGGCTTGCACGGCTATTCGGCATATCTTCAACTTCGGAGAGTTTCGTACCGCCTGAGGCGATTTTCGGAAGATCGTCTCGAAGTGGAGCGTCAAAGGTCTCGGAAATATCTGGCAGGAAGATATAATCTTTAGCCATAAGCTCAAGGATCTCTTTGAGTTCCCTTACGTCGGCAGGGGAAAGGCTTTCAACAGGAATGAGATTGAGTTTTCCATTTGGGATTTTTATGAATCCTTCTTCTTCAGACTTTTCCGCAAATTTTCTGACAACTGCATCCAGGGCTTTTATGTATCCGCTTACATGGCTTTCCCCGTAGCTGGGGGTGGAAACCGGAATGATTATGATATCTTTTTCAGGATCGTCTCCGATGCCTTCCTCTTCTTTGAATTCTCTTATTATTGCAGGAACGTCGTCTCCTATAGTTTCGGCAAGACAGGTAGTAGCGACACCTATCACTTTAGGTCTGTACCTGTTGATGACGTTTCTCAATCCTTTTTTCAGGCTTTCCCTGCCTCCGTAGACTGCTCCTTTTTCACTCAGGGAGCTTGATGCAATGTCTACTGGTTCTCTGAAATGGTGGGCAAGGTGCAGGCGCATATAGGTACTGCATCCCTGAGAACCGTGATAGAGAACCATAGTATTTTCAATCCCCTTGAAAGCAAGGGCACTTCCCATAGGCTGGCACATGACACAGGGGTTTACGGTTGCATAATTTCTTTTCGTCATCTCAACGCCTCCTCACACCTGACTCTCAACTGGAGTATCTGATTTGGGTTGCAAAAACTCCGGTCTCAGAATCATACCTTTAACTATGTTTTCATATTCTTTTTTACGTGATTCTTCGGAGAGCTTTTCTTTTGCTGCTGCTTTTACAGGCTTTTCTTCTGATGCTATGTTCTCTGATTCTACAGCTTCGGGTCTCAGAATTCTCTGCCTTACAGCTTTCCAGACCGGACTGTTAATAGATGCATCCACTTCTCTGGCAAAGTTCACAAAGCCATCAAAGCCTTCAAACTCCACCACTCTGTCGTGGTTGAAATCGCAGAAAGCAACACCAAGCTTGTATGCGATAAATCTCTCCTTTACGCCTGCAACCATCAGGTCAGCTTTCTGTTTAATCAGCAGTTCGGCAAGTTCCAGGGGATTTGCGTCGTCTACAATGACCGTTCCGTCTCTGACGGAATAACTGATCTGCTCGTAGTCTTCTTTTTTCCCGGTCTGGGTTCCTATGATAACTACTTCCATTCCGAGTTCTGCAAATCCTTTGATAAGCGTAAGAGCTTTTGCCGGGCCTCCCATATAGATGGCAGCTTTTTTCCCTTTGACTCTCTCCCGAACTCTTGATATTTCAGGCATTATACGGTTCGTTTCGGTTTCCAGGATTTCTTCTGCTTTCTTTTTCATCTCTTCCGAGCCAAAGTATTCCGCAGTCCTCCGCAGAGCCAGGGATATATCTTCTATTCCGAAGAAACTCGCAGATATATACGGAATTCCATACTCTTTCTGCATCCATTTTGCAAGATAGGTCATGGACCCGCTGCACTGAACAAGGTTAAGTTCAGCTTCCGCTGCTCTTGATATGGATTTTGCAGTTGAGTCTCCGGTCATGGAGACTATGACCTCAATTCCCATTTGCTCAAAGAGAGGTTTTACAAGCCAGACATCGCCTGCAACATTAAAGTCCCCAAGGATATTGATTTTCGGTTTTCGGACTTCAGGGTTTAGCCCGGGTTTCTTTTCTGGAACTTCTTTTTCTCCCAAAGGTCTTTTGATCAACTTTTTTAAGGCATCACACGCTGCTTTATATCCATCGGATTTGTTGCCTTTGAAACCTTCTGACTTTACAGGAAGCACCGGGACATTGTGTTTCTGGCTTGCGGTCTTGCATACAGCTTCCAGGTCATCTCCAATAATTCCCACTATACATGTAGAATATACGAAAATGACCGGGGGATGATAGAGTCCCACCAGCTCGTCAATGGCATTTGAGAGTTTTTTCTCTCCTCCGAAAACCACATCGATCTCCTTCATGTCAGTGCTGAAACTGCTGCGGTTAGTTTCAACACCGCTTGACTTTGCGCCCCTTATATCCCAGGTATAACCTGCACAGCCTATTGGGCCGT
>CAZCKG010000322.1:0-3261 GCA_964498825.1 uncultured Methanosarcinales archaeon | reverse complement strand
AGACTAGGCCCTCAACCTAGCGCCTTTGACCTGGCTGGGCAACCCTCGCATCTTGATACGACAAATGGAAAATTTGAGAAATATTTTACGAAAAGAACCATTGGGACTTTCTGAAAGTTTAAATTAGTAGATTTTAAAACTTGGTGCGAGGGGTGCGATTCGAACGCACGAACTCCTACAAGACTAGGCCCTCAACCTAGCGCCTTTGACCTGGCTGGGCAACCCTCGCATCTTGTTCTTTTCATTAATCTACGGCACGCTTTGCGCCTTGCACTCCCTCACAATATCATGGATAATATATAAACATTTCGAGTAAAGAGGCTCACTGATAATAATTTAAAGAAGATGCCGTGAAAAAAGAGTGTAAAAGAAATCGGTTCCAAAAGTACTTGAGAATAAAAATTAAGATTAAACCTGACAGATTGAAGCTTCCGAAAATCAGAAAGATCAAGAAGATCAAGATCAGAAGTCAAAAATCAGGTCTGGGCCTGATCCGAGCAGAAGCTCAGAACTGGTCCAGTATGCTTAGAATTTCTTCAGCTTTGCCTTTGACAACATTTGCCGCATTCAGGACAAGGTCTTTGGCTGTATATGAACCATCTGACTCGATAGAAAACACAAAAGCCTTTTCATCATAGGAAATGTTTATTGCGTTAATATCACAGACCTGCTCACAGAGCCTGCAGAGGGAACATTTAAGGATGTCATCCTCAGCAACTTTTGCCCCCGTCCCTTCGAGGCGAATGATGCTTTTTGGGCACTCAGATACGCAGTGTCCGCATGCATCACATTTCTCGATGGTAATAACAGGCATATTTTTGTAGCCACAAGCTACACCTGCCTGCCATTTTACGTTATCTCTACCGTAACCCATATGAGCAATAGCTTCAAGCACAAGTTTTTGTCCTTTCTTCAGCTCAACAATTGGGATGTTAGGGTCAGCCGGCTGAATTTTCGGATCAGAGGATATGAGATCACGAGAATAAACAGTACCTGGTCCTTCTGAGCTGAGGGTTAAGGAAACCTCACAGGCAGGACAGCCCTCTCCTCCGCAAACATCGCATTCCGCCTGCGGCACATAAGTCTCTATATCCGTTACAATCGGAATTAAGGACATACGGAGAGCAAGCTGCTCATCATAGAGTACCGAGGTATTGTCGTAAATGTTCACATACTCGATCGCAAGAGTTGGTACATCTGCGATCATGGCACGTCGAATGCCGTTAGCAAAAGCCGTGCTTACCCTGGAGAGCACAAATTTTGCAGATCTGTCCGATAACTCCAGAATGTCTACTTCCATCGTCATATACCTTAATTCCCCTAAATTTTAGTACATTAAAAAAAAGAGAATTATAAAGAATTCTCTGAAGTAATTTTATTATACGCGTCTTCCGCCCTTCGGACGAGTGCCGTCGTGAGGGACAGGAGTAACGTCTTCAATTCTACCTATGCGGATTCCTGCTCTTGCAAAAGCCCTGATTGCAGCCTGAGCGCCAGGACCTGGGCTTCTCTGCTTGTTTCCACCAGGAGCTCTTACTCTGATATGGATTCCGTTAATGCCCTTATCTCTTAGCTGGTCAGCAAGCTGGCCGGCCATCTGCATGGCAGTGTAAGGAGAGCTTTCGTCCCTTGCGGCTTTCACAACCATACCACCAGAAGACTTAGCAATGGTCTCAGCCCCTGTGATATCAGTTACAGTAATGATTGTATTGTTAAATGAAGATTTGATGTGAGCCACGGCCCATTTCATATCTGCCATTATTATCTCCTCCCTCTCTTCTTCTTTCCGCCACCTCTTTCAGGAGGTCTCTCTCTAGCCTGCCTTGCGTCGGCAACCGACTTAAGAGTAGCGCCTTCTGCAAGAGCAGAGGCCACCTGTACAGGTCTTTCAGGGTGGGACTCACTTACAAGTGGGGAGGTTCCATAGTACTCGATACGCATTTCATTTTCCTTTGAGATCAGCATTCCCGGGATTGTTGCCTTCCTACCGTTCACTGCAATGTGCCCGTGAGTAATGAACTGACGTGCCTGAACAACTGTCCTGGCAAGCCCGAGACGGAGAACCTGAGTCTGGAGTCTCCTTTCAAGGATATTTTCAGTTTTTAAAGAGAGGATATCGTCAATGTTAGAATCCTGCTTAATGATACCATAACGGATTAGTTTAGAAAGAATTTCTTCGGACTGGGTTTTCAGATGTCCTTCAAGTCCTCCTTCCTGACCTGATGCAACATTTGCAAGCAGTTTCCTGGCTTCGGACCTGTACATTCTGAGCATACTGGCTGCTTTCCACACTTCTCTTTTGTTTCTGAGGCCGTATGCCTTTACCAGCTGGACTTCGCTAGCCATCCTGGCTTCCTGCCATGGGTGCTTCGGAGTCTCAAAACTTTTACTTTTCTTACCTGGATATGCCATTAAAAATCACCTAACCGGAAAATCACTTCTTCCTGCTGACACCGACAGTTGATCCGCGGCGGCCTGTAGATTTGGTTCTCTGGCCTCTAACCTTCAGTCCTCTTTCGTGCCTGAGACCTCTGTAAGCGCGGACTTTCTTCAGGTTGTTAATATCTTCTCTGAAGGTCAGGACGATATCTGTTCCGAGCAGGTGTTTATCCTGGCCTGTTGCCAGGTCTTTCTGCCTGTTCAGCATCCAGCCAGGGACGAGGTCCTCGAATCTTCCGATAGCATCGTCAAGCTTTGACACTTCTTCATCCGGCAGATATCCAAGTACAGCAGCTGGGTTTACCCCTGCGCCCCTTGCAATAAGACTTGCAGTGCGCCTTCCAATTCCGGGAATACCTGTAAGGGCGTACTGTACGGGTTTTGCCCCCTGCAAGTCGGTATTCATAATCCGAACAAGATGCCTTAATTCTTCATTATTCTTTTCTTCTACCATATACTCCCTCCGTGGGAATGCATACAGCATCCTGTAGCCCCTGATCGAATACCCTAAAGAATACACGAAAAACTCAGGAGCAGCTCTCAATGGAGCTTCTTTACAGCATATACTGATGAGTTCCTTTACATGAAACTGCCAGTATATAAGGATATCTGCGCTCGCTTTCTTATCCCGAAAGAATCTGTCTTAAAACTGAAAGGATAAAGTAATGAGGGCATAATGCTTGAAAAATAGCAATGTTTATAAAGAAAATACCGGAAAACTTTCACAGGAAATTCTTATAAACTCACATACGAAATTAAGAAAAGTCTGACGCCGAGGGGGAGATTCGAACTCCCGAGGGGCTAAGCCCCACAAGCTTTCCA
>CAZCKG010000321.1:0-3265 GCA_964498825.1 uncultured Methanosarcinales archaeon | reverse complement strand
AATTGCAAAATGAAGAAAGTGATACGTACTAATCAGATACATAAAACTATTTTTTATTAATTTAGATCAAGAGAAAGTCTGGGAATACCTGAAGGTGCAAATAACATATTTACATAGATTACTTTAAATTAATTGCTAATCTCATGCCATATTAAAACTTAACAATAAGACATGATTCTCAAAAGCTAAATAATGATAATCTCACCTGCGAAAAACAATGATGACATTGACAAACTGATAAACCAAACGCAGTTATAGAATCTAAAAGAACAATAAACTGAAAAAGAATCATTAGAGTAATTATTTAAGAAAGAATAAGAGGCACCTTAAGAAGGTGCTTAAATCTATATTTAGAACCTGACATCTTTGTCAAGAATAAGCTGATTGGTCTCAACATCGATAACTTTAAAGTTAACGCTAGTACCACTTGTAACATTATCGAAATTAGGAAGAATTAGAGTCTTTGCAGATCCAGCGTCCATTTTACCAAGACTTTTAGCATCAAGATTAGTGGAGTCATCTCCATCAACAGATACCATAATCTTTGTCATTGCAATATCAGTAAAATCAATAGAATCTCCACCAAGGTGTTCCAATTTTACAGCTGCTGCAGTACTATTATAAGCATTTACTGGAGTTATTTCAATATTTGCTTGCGGCGCAGATTTTTCAGGTCCCTGGCCGAAGACGGATGAACCGATCGCAGCGGCGAGAATGACAGTTATTGCAACCATCAAGATGACACCGATAACCGGGGACACTGCATCATTATTATTAAACATTTTCTTAAAATTCATATTTTTCTCCCTCCGGGCTAAAGGTACACAGACAGGGAACCTGCCTGATACATCTAACACATTTATAGAGTAACAATCTTTAATTTTTATAACTGCAAGCAATCATATTCTTCATTTGTATATATATTTTTGCCGGTAACAGAATTAAATAATTTATAGAAAATATAAGATTATCTTCTCGATACACATTGTTAATTGAAAAAATTTTAATAATTTTTATTAGACAGTTAAATTCATATTCAATTAGCAACAATTTGGAAGCCAGATAAAGAAATTAAGACGGTGGCTTTAAAGTGGAGGGAAAAAAAAACAGAGCACTTAGTGGAGACTGCCAGGGAGTCTCAGAAATGATGGGGCAGGTGCTCATGATAGCTATAGTTGTTTTAGCCTTCTCCTCAATAGCCATTACTGTATTCTCAGATAAGGGAATTGCAAATTCCCCACATACTCCACGTGTTGATTTTCAAGAAAAAATAGATAGGAATAATAATATTTTATACATATTTCATCAAGGCGGAGAAGCTATAGACCTGAAAGACGTGAAGATCATTCTTAGCAAAGGGGAAAAACAGGAAGGATTTGATCTGTCTTCCAACAGGTCGGAATTTAACTATAGTGCTACGAACGATGTTCTGATGCTTGGAGATTATATTGAAATTAATCCAACATACAGGGGGATTAATTTAACAACCGGTAATCCAACGATGTACTTTGTACATACACCATCTCAACAGGTAATTCAAAGAGTTACACTCTAAAAAATAGCCAGATAAATTTTCTGTGAATTTGCGGCCTGGAATATAAACTCATAGAAAATATAAACTCACGAAAAAAGGGAAAGGGAGAGGGTATGAGGAAGATAAGCAAGATTAAAAGTAATGTGTCCGGACTCCCCCTTAACTATATTATTCAATCGGAATCAGCTTCATCGAGTGCCATAGCGTTTATTTTGCTTTTTGGGACAATATTTTCCATTTATTTCGTAATTCACCTGGGATATGTGCCGGAATGGAAAAGCGAAACTGAAAAATCCCATATGACAGACGCATGGAATGACATGACAGAGATTAAATCAAAATTAGACAGAACTACATTGCTACTTATGTCAATTCCCGTACAAGACCCTAAATCTCCTATTTCAAACGTTAATACAACGATATCCTTTCATCCCGGAATCCCAAAGGTTCCTTTGATAGATTACTCGAAATTCAGCGGAACTGTTTCAGTAAATACAGATCAGTGCATTATGACTGTAATCCCTGCAAACGGAAATGAAACAACAATCAGCTGTGGCACAATTTCTTATCGATCTAACAATAAATACTATGTAGATCAGGCGTTCAGATATGAAAACGGAGCCCTGATCTTCGCACAGGAAGAACAGGCAATTATGAAACTTTTCCCTTCAATTCGCGTTTTTGAAGATTCTTCAGGAAATTACACGTTTTTAATTAACGCCGTGGAAATTCAGGGAACCGGGAATACGCTTTCATCAAACTCGGACTGCACAATTCGTCTGAAAAATTACTTTTTTAGTTCAGTGTACGATGAAAATGTGAATAACTTCACTTTGAAAATAGAGACTGACTATCCAGATGCCTGGGAAGCTTATTTTAAAGAAATGATGAGAAAGGCAGGGCTGAGAGAAGAAGATTATATTCTTGAACCTGGCGAAAACGAAAGCTTTCTCACCTTTTCATTTCCTGCGGAAAACAGCACCATTAATCTCAAAAGGCTTTATGTTGGCAATACCGCAGTTAATGCAGAACTTGGAATCGGTTTAAACTAAACTTTCAAATTACACCTATCTGTAAACAAATAATATGATGTTCCGCCATGAAAACCAGAGAGAGCAGAATCAAGGAAAAGGCGAGAAAGAGCCTATTCAGTTCGGAATCTGCAGGAGCCACGGTAATTGCGGCAGTATTGCTCTTGTGTATTATATTTAGCGTATTTGCAGTAATAAGGATTGAGCATGTTCCCGAATGGAAAACTGATGCTGAAGAATCGCATATGAAAGAAGTAGAGAGCAACATGGCGGAACTTAAATCAACTGTAGATTTGATTACTCTCCTCACTTCAGACCCATACTCTTCAGCTTATGGCTTTTCCGTAACCGTTCCATTTAGCCTTGGAGGAGGAGAAATCCCTGTTTTTGAGCCTTCAAAATCAAGCGGAACGCTTTCAGTAAATACGGAGCCCTGCAACATAACCATAAATACTCGAACATCTACAGGTTCAGCTCAAGTCCTGGGCAATCAAATTCTGGAATGCGGAGGTATTAACTATCACTCAAATAACAATCAATATATGGACCAGACCCTCAGGTACGAAAACGGGGCCGTGATTATTTCCCAGAGTAACAGATCATTGATGAAACAATTTCCTTCGTTCAACATAGCAAGGAACCAAAATAATGAAAGTAACTATACTTTTTCGGTCCAACTAATCAACATATCAGGAGACAG
>CAZCKG010000320.1:0-3290 GCA_964498825.1 uncultured Methanosarcinales archaeon | reverse complement strand
GATTCAGTAGGAGTTACAGGCGTTATTATAACGAAGCTGGATGGTACGGCAAAAGGTGGTGGAGCCCTTTCAGCTGTTTCAGAAACAAAAGCTCCTATAGCTTTTATTGGCGTTGGAGAAACTCCTGAAGATTTTGAAAAGTTTGAAGCCGATAGGTTCATTTCAAGACTCCTTGGTATGGGAGATATCAAAAGCCTGATTGAAAAGGCTGAAGAGAGCCTGAGCGAAGAAGACGTAAATGTGGATGCTCTCATGCAGGGCCGCTTCACCCTCAAGGACATGTACAAGCAACTTGAAGCTATGAACAAGATGGGACCTCTCAAACAGATAATGTCAATGTTACCTATGGGAATGGGAGGAATGGGAGGTATGAAACTCTCAGACGAAATGTTCCAGGCTACCAGTGACAAGATGAAGAATTATAAGGTCATCATGGACTCAATGACAGAAGAGGAACTGACTGACCCCAAGCTCATTGGAGGTTCACGGATTAAAAGGATATCAAGAGGCTCTGGCTGCAGCCCTGAGGAAGTAAGAGAACTTCTGAAATACCACAAAACCATGCAGACAGCCTTGAAGGGATTCAGAGGTGGAAAATTCAATATCCAGAAGATGATGAAGAAAAAAATGGGGATGTAATCCATCCCGAAATCAAATTAATACTGATCATTAATACTGATCACAAACCTCAAAGAAGTTCATAAGCAGTTCTTCGCCTTTTTCAGTGTGCGAAACTTCGGGATGCCACTGAACGCCATAAATTGGTTTTGTAGGATGGCGCATAGCTTCAATCTCACAGATATCCGAGCGGGCAAGGTGAATAAAACCTTCAGGAAGGATGGCAACCTCATCCGCATGCGAAGCCCATACAGTTGTTTTTGGACCGAGCCCACGGAGGATATCATCTTCCTCAAGCACCTCTATCTCGACTTCTGCATACCCTCCTTTTAACCCGGCATGCACATGCCCTCCATAAGCCAGGGCAATTGCCTGATGTCCGAGGCAGATTCCAAGGATAGGAATGTCAATTTCCCGGACGTAGTCAAAACATAAGCCTGCACGATCCATTTCCGGCCCTCCGCTCAGGATCAGCCCGTCAGGCTCTTCTGCCAGAATGTCCTCGATAGGTGTTGTGTTGGGAATAATTTTTGTATCCATGTCAAGATCCCGAACAGCCCGGTGAATAAGATGGCAGAATTGTCCGTAGTTGTTAACAACAAGAATTTTCAGTTCTCTCATAATTCCGTCCGTTTCTGTTTAGTATTAATATTCTAAAGCTATGAGTTTATTGTATTAGCCAATCTTATCCTATTTTAATTCTTGTATCTTTTCCTGATCAAAGACTGTACCATGTTTCGAAAGCTAGAGACTTTAAATCAGAATATAATTCTTGCAGAGAGGATTATAGTTTCAGATAAGATGCGACAAATATAAAAAAGATTGGAAATTATGAACATCAAAGATCATTATTGTACAGAAAAGTTCAAAACTATTCATTGACATTGGAGTATAACTGAAATAACAGTATAAAGGAATACCTATAAATAAGTGTAACGTGTTAGTATGCTACATACTAGCATGCAAGTTAACTGAAATAACCATAATTGCATACATCATCTAAAATAATTGAGATTTAGGGGAATGAAAATGTCAGAAATTGGAAAAAAAATACGTATCGAAAGGCTGATGAATCGGGAAAGCAGAAACATTGTCATTATTCCCATGGATCATGGGATCTCAGACGGGCCTATTGAAGGTCTAATCAATATCACCGATACAGTTAATAGGGTTGCCGAAGGTGGAGCAAACGCAGTTCTCATGCAGAAAGGCATGGTAAAATACGGCCACAGAGGATACGGCCACGATATCGGGCTCATAGTGCATATCAGTGGTTCTTCTTCCCTGAGCCCTGACCCAAATGCCAAGGTCCAGGTCTGTACAGTGGAAGAAGTAATTAAAATGGGAGCTGATGCCGTTTCCATGCATGTAAATGTCGGATCTGAAACAGAAGCAGACCAGCTTGGACAATTAGGAACAATCTCCAGAGACTGTACTGAATGGGGTATGCCCCTTCTTGCCATGATGTACCCAAGAGGCAAGAAAATAACCAATCCCCATGACCCTATACATGTAGCACATGCAGCAAGGATTGGAGCCGAACTTGGAGCTGATGTTGTAAAAACCGTATACACAGGAGATCCTGACAGTTTCAGAGATGTGGTCAGGGGCTGTCCTGTCCCTGTAGTAATTGCAGGAGGACCAAAAACCTCAACTGACCGTGAACTTCTGGAAATGATTGACGGAGCAATGGAATCTGGAGCCAGAGGAGCTGCAATCGGAAGAAACGTTTTCCAACACAAGGATCCTGTGAGGTTAACCCGCGCTATCTGTGAAATCGTGCATAATAGGAGACCTGTGGAAGAAGCCCTTGAGCAGTTGAAATGAAAACGAGATATTGATAAACAAAATAAGGGCCCGAAAAAAACGGTAAAGAGAAAGACCGGAATTTAAAAATATACCGGGGTTGAAGCCTTGAAAAAGAAAAGCGTCTGGATAAAAGCCGATGAAGGCGGATGGGAAGAACAGAAAGAAAGGATCACAGCAGGCCTCGAATCAGGAGCTGACTGCGTCCTTGTAAACGCAGCAAGTGTAGACAAGGTTAATGAACTGGGAAATATTACAGTAGCAACCTTTGCCCGTGACACTAAGTCCGGGGCTGACATTGTGGTCGTTGGGAAGAGAGGAGAAGGCGACGGAACAAAACCCCTGCCTCTTGAAATTCCGGGTTCTCTTGATGTAAACGCAGCAACCCTCCTTAGGGACAAAGGAATCCCGGTTGGCGGATATGTTGTCATAAGGGACAAACGTTATGAGCATTTTGCAGCGGAAATGGGAAAGGTCTGTGATTACCTGCTTGTAACAGGCACGGACTGGAAAGTTATCCCTCTCGAAAACCTGATAGCTGAGCTTCAGAGCCATAATGTCAGGATCATTTTCGGAGTGAGGAGTGCAGAAGAAGCAAGACTGGCTTTCCAGACCCTTGAAATCGGAGCAGACGGTGTTCTTCTTGACAGCGGAAATATTCAGGACATAAAAGACACTATTCAGATTGCAAGGGAACTTGAAAGTGAAAGTGTGGAACTCGAGTCTGCAGTTGTGACCAGAGTCGAAACCCTTGGAATGGGGGATAGAGTCTGCGTGGACACATGCAACCTCATGCAGAGAGGAGAAGGAATGCTTATAGGCTCACAGGCAAGCGGAATGTTCCTGGTAAATTCCGAATCCGATGA
>CAZCKG010000319.1:0-3307 GCA_964498825.1 uncultured Methanosarcinales archaeon | reverse complement strand
TCTGGCATTCCTCTACTAAATTCAAGAGTATATGCGCCTTATAACTGCTTCTCTTAAAAACATCTTCCTGTCCTCAATATCAAAAATGTTCAGGTCTTTTCCTTGATTTCCGGGAAATAAGCTTTATTGAATCTTCCTGTATTTTTATGGAGTTTCGGGTTACTTCATAGGGCGTATTGCACCTGGCCTTTACAATGAAGTAATGGGTTCAAAAAAAGGTCTCAGGGTAGAGACATTGCGCTGATTTCGGTTTGCTGATTCACAGAATCTTTGACAATAGAGATGGTTCTGAAATACACTGTTCTGAGAAATTGCATTCTTTACAGAATTTCTCTTCTCCTTTTTCGGGCATGAATCCAGATTTTATTTTTTCCACGCGTCTACATATCTGGAGGGCTTCTCGTCTATCCGAGCTTCGAATTACTACTCTCCTGAGCAGGCCGAAACTCACGTACTCCACAAAGGCAAATGGGACTTCTTTTCCACTTTCGGCTTCAAGAAGAAGAACAAGGGCTGCTGCATGCAACCTGTCAGAAGCCCAGACTCCCTGTTCGGGACAGTTTCCGGGTTTCAAAATTGAGGGAACTTTTACACCTTCGAAACAAACAAGCTTGGATGGAACACCTTTCAGGTTAAGCCTTTTTGAAGAAAGAAAAGGTTCGGTTTTGATAGGAGTAAGTGCCGCAAGTATAGGCTCTTTCCCATATTCTTCAACTGCTTTGAGAAGGTTAGATGTTATTTCGGGAATTTTAGCCCTTGCCCGTGCCTCAGCTTCATCATATATTTCCTTTTCAACACTGGCAAGTTCTGCAGGAAACAGAATCGGAAGGTCAATACATCTCTGAATAAGTGAAGCTTCAAGCTCTTTAGAGAGGTTATCGGCGTTTAACGAACACACTTTCACGATTTCAGGGTACGTCAGGGAGAGTTCTTTCAGGACTATGCTTTCGAGTCTTTGTGCATTTATTTCTGGAAACAGTTCAAATCCTCTGCTAACAAAATATACCTTTCTCGGGCACTTGATATAGAGAAGGAGATCTGAAACATTTACTTCCGGATTCTGTGACTCAGCAGACATTTTATACATATTTCTTCTGCAAAGTTTATAAATTTTTTCTAGATGATCTCGGAGTAACTCGATATTATCATTCTGCGGCAATTGTCGAATTAGCATTCGTTAAATATATATGTGAATGTTTCATCTTAGAGTACAGGTCATGACATCCGATGAATCATCAGAAAATCTGCGCAACCGTCTGGCGGAAAAAATGGCTGGAGATATCACCCTTTCGGAAAAACCGGGAGAGTCACTTAAAAAGTGGAGGTTAAACTTCGAGATATCCCAGACAGATATTGCAAATTACCTGAAAGTTTCCCCTTCCGTTATCAGTGATTATGAAAGTGGGAGACGAAAGTCTCCAGGAACTTTGATTATCAAGAAAATTGTGGAATCTCTTCTTGAGATTGATATGGATCGGGGAAGCAAGAAAATTCACGCTTACGAGTCAATACTTAACGCCGAAAGTAGTACAAAGTCCATATACTCAACATACGAGTATACCCTTCCCATACAGATTGCAAAATTGGTCAATCTTATCGATGGAGAAATTGTCTACAAAGGAGTTGAAAAGCCTCTTTATGGCTTCTCTGTAGTGGATAGCCAGAGAGCGATTCTGGAACTTTCCTCCCACGAGTTTCAGAAACTTTACGGCTGGAGTACAGACAGGGCCATGATCTTTACGAAGGTAAGTACCGGAAAATCCCCCCTGGTAGCCATCAGGGTTACCAATCTTAAACCCGGTGCCGTAGTGTTGCACGGGCTTCGAAAAGAAGAGGTCGAACCTGTTGCAGTCAAGATGGCGGAAGTTGACCGTATACCCCTGGTCGCGACTACAATGGACCTCGACCAGATTGTCCAGCTACTGAGAAAATACAGTCAATACTATGCAAGGGAATAATCTTCTGGAAACTGATCCCTGAAAATATTAAAAACAGGTGAAAATATGACTATTGGAATAGTATCTTACGGTGCTTATGTTCCGAAGTACCGTATTAAAATTGAGGAAATCGCCAAGCTCTGGGGTGACGACGCAGATGCTCTTAAGAATGGCCTTATGGTTTACGAGAAATCCGTTCCTGATGTCGATGAAGACGCAGCAACCATAGCTGTGGAGGCAGCAAGATCTGCAATGGTAAGAAGCGGTGTAGACCCCCGAAGAATCGGGGCAGTATATACTGGTTCGGAGAGTCATCCCTATGCTGTAAAGCCAACAAGTACGATTGTTGCTCAGGCAATTGGAGCAACCCCTGAAATGACTGCAGCAGACTTTGAGTTTGCCTGCAAGGCCGGAACAGCTGCAGTTCAGGCCTGCATGGGATTGGTGGGCTCAGGAATGATCGATCTGGGTCTGGCCATAGGAGCAGATGTTTCTCAGGGAGCTCCAAGTGACGCTCTTGAGTATACTGCGGCTGCAGGCGGAGTTGCTTGCCTTATCGGAAGAAAAGAATCCGAGCTTGCCGCAATCATTGAGGGTACATATTCTTTTACAACTGATACCCCTGATTTCTGGAGAAGGGAGGGAATGCCCTATCCTGAGCATGGAGGCCGCTTTACTGGAGAGCCAGGCTACTTCAAACACGTAACCCATGGTGCAAAAGGTCTTCTGAAGAAACTCGGGACAAAGCCTGAAGATTATGATTATGCGGTTTTCCATCAGCCAAACGGAAAATTCCCAAGCAAAGTTGCAAAAATGCTAGGTTTCACCAAAGCGCAGATTGCTCCCGGACTTGTGGTTCCTAAAATCGGGAATACCTATTCAGGGTCCTGCCTTATGGGAATTGCTGCAACCCTGGATCAGGCAAAGCCAGGAGACAGGATTTTCGCAACTGCCTTCGGGTCAGGAGCAGGGGCTGATGCTTTCAGCATAACAGTTACGGACAGGATCGAGGAAATCCGAAACAGGGCTCCGACGGTTTCCGAACTGATTAAAGATCCTGTGTTTATCGACTACGCAAAGTATGCCAGGCACAAAGGCAAGATCCGTCTGGCCTGAAAACGGGGTGAATAAAATGAGAGACGTAGCAATTATCGGAGTAAAAAATACCAAGTTCGGAGAACTCTGGGAAAAATCCCTTCGGGACATAGTCGTAGAAGCCGGAATAGGTGCAATCGAAGACGCGGGTGTTAGCGGAAAAGAAATAAACGCTCTCTATGTAGGGAACATGAGCGGAGGCCGCTTTGTTGAGCAGGAGCATATAGGAGCTCTTATCGCAGATTATTCCGGGCTTTCCAGAAATCTTCACATTC
>CAZCKG010000318.1:0-3311 GCA_964498825.1 uncultured Methanosarcinales archaeon | reverse complement strand
CTCAAAAATATTTCTTGATTATTCGGGCAACAATAACTTCCAAGATTTATTTGAAAGTAAAGGTTTTACTCTTCCTTTTTTGTAAGCAATCTCCACAGTTCTTGACATGTCTTAATTTTTTATTCTCTTTTTATCTTTCATTTTGTTTTTTGAATAGCTCACTTCGTTAATTATTTAATTCTTTTTTGAATATTTATCCCTTTCTGCATGTATGGATTAATAGATTATTTGTTTCAATCCTGATAAAATAGAGCAACTAGGAGCAATTTCTAAATTAAAACAAATTTATATTCACGTTAGATATCTGGAGAAGTTTCTTCAGGTAATAAACTTCGAGGTTCTGTAACTCCCCTTTGATTACGAGAACTATAACTGTTGACCCTTTCCCCTTTACGATTTAATACCTTTGATTTTTCCTCTTATATTGTTCCCCTTAAATGAATAAATATTATTAGAATATAAATTTTAGCTTTATCTTAATATTTCTCCTTATTCTCTTAGTTCCTCATTTCTTTAATTCATCTATATCCTTATTTTTTTAGTGAGTTGGGATTCATCCGTAATGCTGGAGGATAAGACTTACAATTTATATTTTTGATATTTTTGGCTTTCCAAGATCAGGAGTATCAACTAATTTACGCTCTTGCGAATTAAATCATTTGAAATTTCATCTTTAGATTACTCTTTGGTAGACAATTGACTCTGAATGGCGAGCTTTAACTGCTTTTTAATTTTTTTCATCAAATAATCGGTGTCAATTTTAATAGCTAATGATTTGTCTAGTCAGATTAAGACCCCCTCAATTACACCTAAGCTGTATATGTATAGATAGATCTAACTCCCAGATTTCAAATATATATATCTATAAATTAAAAATACGAAAAATATTAACTTATTGTACTACAACTTCACAATAACCATATTATAAGCTTAAGTAGTGAAATATATTTTCGCTGCTGTGAAGATAATCTCTAATTGGGCAATAATCTATGCTACATCTTTGATAGTATCTTTAAACAGTTATCAAAGTCATGTGTTAACTTTATATATTTCTTAGTCTAATAATTTTTTGTATGATAGCCTTTAATATTTTTGCATTTATACACATAAAGGGGGTTATAGCATATGCAGATGTATAAGGGGGTGGATTGGGTTTGTTTTCAACCCTTACGCTTGGTCTTAATTCTCTGATTTCCGATCCTGTTAGTATAGTGTCTTCTCCATCTCAACTTACCGATAGGTTACTCAGGCATGAATTTACAGTTTTAATTCCAGCTCAGAATGAAGAGGCTTCTATCGGAAGCAAAGTTTTATTGGCGGCAAGTTACGCTGATCGTGTACTCGTTCTTGATCAGGGCTCTACCGATCGAACTATGGAAGTGGCAGCTCTCGGAGGGGCACGGGTTGTTCCTCTGACAGGTGGAGAAGAATCCTTGCTCAAGGTTTTCTACAGAGCATCCCTTGATTCGGAAATAGTCGTTCTCATCTATCCTGAGTGTATGCAGGATATAGATCTACTTTCTCATGTTCTTGAACCTTTGAGGCAGGGTTTCGATCTGTCAGTAGGCTCCTGGCCCTGTCGCGTCTCTTCTGAGCAAGAAACAGTAATGCTTCTGAATGGGAAAACCACCTTTAAGGAAAAAATAGGGTTCCTTGCCGTAACCGCAGATTCAATGCATAAAATAAATTCGGGCAATGAGTATCCATCCTTGAAATCCTTACTCTCTGCGGCAAAGACAGAAAAGCTCAAGGTCAACTACATGAGCTTTGATGTGGATCCTGTATTCCGGAAACTTGAGAGTACACGTATAGGAGTTGTCGTACCTGCTTATAATGAAGAATTACTTATAGGTGAGACTCTCAGAGGAATTCCTGAATACGTTGATCGAATATATCTCATTGATGACTGTAGTATCGATCGTACAGGTGAAATTGTAAAGAAGTTCGGAGATCCGAGAATCGTATATCTGCGCCATGAAGTTAACAAAGGCGTAGGTTCGTCTATAATTGATGGGTACAAGCTTGCCCTGAAAGATGAAATGGATGTAGTTGCTGTTATGGCTGGGGACAACCAGATGGATCCAGTCCAGCTTCCAAGGTTAATTTTTCCGATAATTGAGGGAAGAGCTGATTATACGAAGGGCAACAGATTACTTACCAGCAACTTTATGACTGGAATGAGCACGTGGAGATCATTTGGAAATCTTCTTCTTAGTTTTATCACAAAAATAGGTAGTGGATATTGGCAGGTTATGGATCCGCAAAACGGATATACGGCCATCTCCAAGCAGGCCCTTGAGGTTATTGATCTAGATTCGGTCTATCCTTATTATGGCTACTGTAACGATCTTTTGATCAAGCTTAATGCGTTTGGGATGAGAGTAATGGATGTGGTTATGCCCGCCCGTTACGGTACAGAAAAATCGAAGATTCGATATGGAAAGTTCATTCGCAAAGTAGGTCCCATGATTTTCAGAGGTTTTCTCTGGAGGTTAAGGGTGAAATATACTGTGCTGGACTTCCATCCTCTGGTCTTGTTCTACTTCCTTGGAATGCTTTCTTTACCTGTGGGTGTCCTGTTAGGACTATGGGGCCTTTTGCAGATGCTATTACAAAATCCTCTTCCTCCTTATTATCCCCTGCTGGGCTTCCTTGTACTGGGTGCAGGACTCCAAATGCTTCTTTTCGGAATGCTTTTCGATATGCAGGTTGAAAAGAAAAGAAATGAAAGAATAGGACTTGCCCGTTAAAATCCGGAAAATTAACTTTCCGGATCTTTTTATTCCATTCTGCTGTTCTTTATTTAAAAAGTCTTACTTGATAAAAGTTCTTTTTGTTCAAACATTTTCAATGAATTTCCCTGGAAATAGTTACTAATCTGACCTTTTAGGTTATAGAGAAACGATTTTGTAAGATCAATGATTTTGAATTCCTTTAAAACATTTTTATACCATATATTTGCAATATTTTTGCTAAGTTTGGGTATTAGGAGGTCTGGAAAACTTAATCCTGGAAGAACAATATAAAGTTGAAATATACTTTCATACTTCCTGTAAGACAGTTAATGCTGGAGGAGCAATAGGATAGCTGTATTTTATGAAGCTCAAGAGGATCAAAAGATTAAATACTGCTGCCTAATTGAAACAGATCCCTTAATTAAAACTCTTCATTTTTTACTTCAAAAAATGTTTACATTCAAATGTCGTATCTTTTAGTTGGCATCAGGATTTATGTTATTTTAGAATTCATCCCAAAACCAATTTTATTTCCACATCAATAAAAAGTTCATAAGTGTATTCATTGTTAGAGGA
>CAZCKG010000317.1:0-3319 GCA_964498825.1 uncultured Methanosarcinales archaeon | reverse complement strand
CATAAAAACTCCAGTAATCTAAACAAAAGGGGCTGACAAAACCTGCAAAAGAGTAATGGATAAATAATGGGTCATTTTCTACATGCGATTATCCATCCCACTTTCCGCACTTGAACACAAAAATGCCATCAATTTTCTCAAAACGGGAATAACTTAAAAACCAATCTATCTGAACGGTTAATTTTAGATAATTAGGCAAATTAATTATACATTTGTGACCAAGTGCGGAAATTGAGATCCATAGTTTAAAAAAGTATTTAAGCCCTGCAGATTTCTGCAGGGTATTAACCTGAAAAATATATGTTAGGTATTGATATGTCATTTATTTCATTTTCTGGAAGAACTAAATTACTTTCGTTCACGCTTTTTTTGCCTTTGACGCTTTAGTTTTCTCCCATTTCTTTTCGGAATTCTATGTAGTCTATCTCGACTTCTTCAAGTTCGTATTCCATTTTATCCCCCTATTTGTGATTATAATAACAGTACTTTATTATTTTATTTGTTTATTTAAGGAAATTTTTAATTAAAATTTCCTTTGATCCCCGTTTTGAAAAATGCTCTAAACTTATATAAAGTTTTCTGTCAACCCACGTATCGTATCATTCCCTATTTAAAGTTAACATTTATTTATCTTAATTATAATACTGTATGTCTGGTTAGATATTTTTAAATGAAACTTGTTATATTTCTGTTTTCATGCATAAAAGTTCAAAGCCTGAACTCGTTCTGGGCATCAGGAACCTCGCAGGGCTTGAGGCCTGTTACCATTATGCTGATGCTGTTTATTTCTCTACCGATAAGCTCAGCCTGAGGTCAAAAGCAAAAGAGATTACTCTGGAAAATCTCGATAATTTTGTTTCTGAGATAAAGTACAGAGGACTGAGAGCTTATCTGGCTTTAAACTCAACAGTAAATGAAGACAGAATTGAGGATGTATGTGATGTTGTAAATGCAGCAGTAAAGGCAGGAGTAGATGCAGTCATTGCCTGGGACCCTGCTGTGATTCTTAGAGCACGGAAAGCCGGGCTCAGAGTTCATATATCCACGCAGGCAAATGTTACTAACCATGAAACTGCAGCGTTTTACAGCACTGTGGGGGCAGAGCGTATCGTATTTTCGAGAGAACTTTCCCTTAAAGAATTAAAGAAAATCAGCCAACAGACAGAAATAGAGATTGAAGCCTTTGTCCACGGTGCAATGTGCATGGCAATTTCAGGAAGATGTCATCTTTCGGCTTATGCACTGGGTAAATCCGGGAATTGTGGGGAGTGCACCCAACCCTGTCGCTGGGAGTGGGAGCTTCATGGAGAGAACGGGCTTATTGCAGAAAGCTTCGGAAAATACCTCCTCAGCGCAAAAGACCTCTGTATGATAGGGCATATTCCGGAACTCATTGAAGCCGGAATTAGCTCTTTCAAGATCGAAGGACGGCTTAGGGATCCCGTTTATCTTGAGACTGTTTCCCGCTGCTACAGGGAGGCAATTGATGCCTTTAAGGAAGGAGATTATACTCCGGAAAAAGTGAAGGTCTGGGAACGGGAACTGGCTTCTGTCTATAATAGGGGTTTTTCTACGGGTTTTTACTTTGGGGTTCCTGGTCTCGAAGGCTTTTCTCCTGAAAAAAATATGAATATGTCTGAAAAAAAACGCCGAGCTGCGGGAGTTGTTGAGAACTATTATCCCAAAAAACAAGCTGCAGCAATCAGGCTTCTTGAAGAAGGAATTGGGGTTGGAGATAAAATATTAATTGAAGGAAGCACGACATATCTGAAGCAGCAGGTTAGTTCTCTAAAAAAAGAAGGTAAAGACCTTAAAAGAGCTGAAAAAGGGGATGAAGTGGGCCTTTCTGTTGACGGTATAGTAAGGAGAAATGATCGTATTTTCATAATTTAATTAAAATATTATAACAGTATCTATTTATTGGATTCCTCCTATACGGATAACAAATTACAGGAAAGAGTCAATTATAAAATTCCGGTAATAATTTCGATCGGCTGGACACCTTGCTATAAACAAATAACTCTGTCTTTAACCCCGATTGGCCGACAAACCTTCATCCGGGTTAACTGTTCCGATTAATAAAGTCCTCTGATCGATAGACGATTCTTGATTGAAAATATTCTTGATGATAAAATCTCTGACCGATAAACAGTCCTCATGCCTCATGAAAACTCCTCTAAGGATTATTTTCTGGCTGAATGAGAACATTCTCCTGTTTATTCCAGAACTAGTAAAGGTGATACTTTGATAAGCGTCAATGAAATGGGATCCTACGTTATAGAAGAAATGCTCGACTGGAGCGAAGACCTGAAAACCGAAGTCATAAAGCTCGAAAACGGAGCTACAATTATTGACTGTGGAGTTAAAGCTGAAGGCGGATATGAAGCCGGAATGTATCTGGCAAGGCTCTGTCTGGCTGACCTTGCTGACCTTAAATACACCACCTTTGACCTGAAGGGACTTAACTGGCCTGCCATCCAGGTAGCAACTGACAACCCCGTAATTGCCTGTATGGCTTCCCAGTATGCAGGCTGGAGAATTTCTGTTGGGAACTATTTTGGAATGGGCTCAGGTCCTGCACGTGCACTCGGTTTAAAGCCAAAAGAACTCTATGAGGAGATAGGGTATGAGGATGACTTTGAAGCTGCAGTCCTGGTTATGGAATCTGACAAACTTCCTGATGAGAAGGTTGTTGAGTATATTGCAAAGCACTGCAGCGTAGATCCCGAAAACGTAATGATTGCTGTTGCTCCTACTGCCTCAATCGCAGGTTCTGTCCAGATTTCGGCCAGAGTTGTGGAAACCGGAATTCACAAGTTTGAATCCATAGGGTTTGATATTAACTGTATTAAGAGCGGATACGGCGTTGCTCCCATCGCTCCTGTTGTAGGTAACGATGTTCAGTGCATGGGCTCAACCAATGACTGCGTAATTTACTGCGGCGAAACCAATTATACAGTGCGCTTTGATGGGGAACTGGCAGAACTAGAAGAGTTCGTAAAGAAAGTGCCTTCCACGACTTCCAGTGACTTTGGGAAGCCATTCTACCAGACCTTCAAGGCCGCAAACTTTGACTTCTTCAAGGTTGATGCAGGCATGTTTGCACCTGCCAGACTTACCGTAAACGACCTCAAGAGCACAAAAACCATAACTAGCGGTGGGCTTTATCCGGAAATTCTTCTCCAGTCCTTCGGAATAAGGCAGGTATAAAGAGTAATGTAGATATAAAGGGCATCTGCCCTTTTATTTCTGTTTTGTTCTCTCTTCTGTTTTGTTCTCTCTTCTGTTTTGTTCTCTCTTCTGTTTTGTTCTCTCTTCT
>CAZCKG010000316.1:0-3324 GCA_964498825.1 uncultured Methanosarcinales archaeon | reverse complement strand
GGGATGAGGGCTTTTACAAAAGAAGCCCTTGAGAAAATGAACCTTAAAACTCACGGTATGGAGTTAGCATCCGAAATGGTAATTGAAGCCGCAAAAAGCGGACTGAGAATTGAAGAAGTACCCATTACCTATTACTCACGCAGAGCCCCTTCCAAACTGCGTTCTTTTCAGGACGGCTGGCGGCACGTCCGCTTCATGATGCTCTATCAGCCAGTTCCTTTCCTTTACCTGCCAGGTGCTTTTGTATTTATTCTGGGTTTTGTTATTACAGCTTCCCTCCTTCTCACTGAGAGCGCTGCATACAACCGATTACACTCCTTTATTTTAGGCAGTATGCTCTTAATTATTGGAGGACAAACCCTTGCCACCGGAGGGTACATGAAAACATACGGCCTGATCCATGGCATATACAGGAATGGTAAAAGAAGCAGAAAACTGCTGAGTTACCATTCTCTCGAAAAAGAACTGCTTGGAGGATCCCTTATCCTGGGCTCAGGCCTGATCCTCGGACTAAAGGTTGCATATAACTGGATCAGTTCCGGATACGGGTCTCTTGAAGAGGTGGAATCCGCAGTAATTTCAATGGTACTTGCGGCAGTTGGGTTCCAGTTGATCTTTGCTGCGATTTTTGTAAGCGTAATGCTTCTTGAAGTGGATACCGACTGGTAAGTGGTGCAATGAAAATCGCCTTCGTATATGATGCCATCTATCCCTGGGTCAAAGGCGGTGCAGAAATGCGCATCCATGAATTGGGAAAACGCCTCTCAGCCAGAGGGTACGAGGTACACATTTTCGGGATCAAATGGTGGGAAGGCGAAGATACTATTAAGTACGAAGGTATGACCCTGCACGGAGTTTGCAAAGCCCGAAGCCTGTACGTTAACGGCAGGCGTTCAATCTCCGAAGCATTCGTGTTTGCGGTAAAATTATTTCCGGCACTCAGAAGAGAAAAGTTCGACCTTATAGATGTAAGCGTCTTTCCCTATTTTTCCTGTTTTACTGTAAAGGCAATCTCGTTATTGAAAAAAACTCCTTCGGTATTTACCTGGCATGAAGTATGGGGTGATTACTGGTACGAGTATCTGGGGAAGAATAAGGGCTTTTTCGGACTGATAATAGAAAAAATGGTTTCAAAGATCTCAGGAAATAATATAGCGGTTTCGGATTGGACTAAGAAGAGGCTTGAAACGCTTACTACCCTTGAAAAGAAGATTGCGGTTATCCCTAACGGTATCGATCTTAAAAGAATTTCGGATATTGAACCTGAAGGCAGCTGGGCTTCTGCAGAAGCGGAAAAAAAGATTTATGATGTAATTTTTGCCGGACGGCTTATAAAAGAAAAGAATGTTGATGTCTTGATTAAAGCTCTGGCTCTGTTAAAACCCACTTTTCCGAAAATTAAGTGCTGCGTTGTTGGAGATGGACCTGAAAAGAACTCTCTGGTTGAGCTTTCGAAGAAAATGGGAGTTTACGAAAATATTGAGTTTGCGGGCTTTCAGGAATATAGGGAACTAATAGGGAAAATTAAGGCTTCAAAAGTGCTTGTGCTGCCCTCAAGTAGAGAAGGCTTCGGGATGGTCGTAATAGAGGCTTTTGCCTGTGGAGTACCTGTGGTGACTGTAAATGAGAAATATAACGCAGCACAGTCACTTATTGAAGATGGAGTGGGTGGAGTGAGTGGATTTATTGTAGGGCTTGAAGATAGGGAGATTGCGGAAAGTATCAAGAAGGTAATTAAAGAAGAAGCTTCTTACAACAAATTTTCCACTATGGTTTTACGTAAAGCCAGAGAATATGATTGGGAAAAAATAGTATCCGAACTAATTTTATATTATAGTCATTTAAAAGTTTAGAGCGAAGATATGCATTAAATATAACTGTTATGAACCCGTTTTTCTCCTCATGTTAATAGGACTCACCGGTACTCCAGGTACCGGAAAAACCTCAGTAAGCAGATTTCTTGAAGAAAAAAGACATTGGAAAGTAGTTCACCTTAATGAGCTTATCAAAGAAAAGCACCTCTACACTGAAATTGACGAGAAAAGAGACGCTGTCGTTGCGGATATGGAACTTGTCCGAAAACAGCTTGAAGAAACTATTTATGGAAAGGAAAATGAAGTAACGATTCTTGAAAGTCACCTTTCTCATTATATTGCAGACATCGTTATTGTACTCAGAGCATATCCGCCTGAACTGGACAAGAGACTGGAAACACGCGGCTATTCGGAAGAGAAAATAAGAGAAAACTTTGAAGCTGAAGCTCTTGATGTGATCCTAGTTGAAGCATTCGAGTGGTGCAAAAAAGTCTTTGAAGTGAATACAACAGGAAAGAGCATTGAAGAAGTCGGACAGGATATCGAGAGAATAATAGACCACATTTTAAGTGGGAGTGAAGAAGAAATGCCCGAATATGAACCCGGATCCATTGACTGGATTGACCTGGCTCCATAATTAAGAAGTAAAATTGGTAGGGAATTGGGAATTAAATTCCCGGAAGATAAAACTTCCTTTTCCCTTAAAGGTTTACGGTTACAGTATTTATCTGCACTTGTACTTTATTGTAACTTTTGCACTGGAAGTTTTTCCGTATTTGTCTTTTATTTTGTAGGTGAAGCTGTCAGTGATAGTACCGGTAGAGCAAGACTTTGCAGTGTAGCAGAAGTAACCGTTGCTCTTCATGTAAACTTTTGCACCTTGTGCGGTTTTAATGTTTCCGGTAGTAGTAACTTTCAGACCGGTCCCCTTGTCATTGGACAGGACATTACCACATTTTTTAGAAGAACTGAGACTGAATGAGTCAGCCTTTGCAGTTGCTTTAGTCGCACTACATGAACCGCCACTGCATGCTGCTGCTGCGGTCATGGACATTACGAAGCATGTTAACAAAAAGATGCTCAGTATCTTAATGATATTTTTTTGCATATTATACATCCTCCATAGTCTCCACTCAACCATAAATTCAGGGCTATTAAAGATGAAATTCGATCTTGAGTGTGAAATCAAATCCTGAAGATGAAATCAACTCATGATGATGAAATTAAATCTTTAATGGCTGAAAATATTATCTTCCCGATTAAACCCCCCGATTTAACAGAGAAATATATTTTCATATGATTGGGTGTATTTCTTACTGATTTTCTGGATGGTCAGTTCAAACTTAATCAGTTTGTTCCGACATACTTTATGCACATTTCAATTTTCCATAAGACAGGAAAGATCAATGCATTTTCTGATAAACCCATTGCAGCAATTAACCTCAAATATTAATTGAAGTTAAAAGTTGAAAATTATTATCACGAAACACAAAGAAACAATCCCGCATTC
>CAZCKG010000315.1:0-3331 GCA_964498825.1 uncultured Methanosarcinales archaeon | reverse complement strand
TCTTTTTTACAGGCTTGAAGAGTTTCATGAAATCGTGCACGTCTTCAGGAAAGTCGGTATTTACCGGAAGACCTATATTTTTTGCTTCACTTGCAGAAAGGGGAGTGCTGTGGATCATTTCACCACTGACCAGTTTTTCGACAACTTTATCAAGCCTGTCTTCTCCATCAGCCCCTGGCTGTATTTTACCTTCAAGAAGCTCTTTTGCGACCTGTCGGGTGAGTTTGAGGGCTTTTCTGGAGATATCGCTCATGACAAGGGTGGCGTCATCTGCTTTTTCTTTCTTTGTTTCTGCGGCATAGATCCAGGAAGGAGCAGGAAAAGTCCCGCGCAGAAAGTCCCCGATCTGAGGATCGATAGGTCCGATGACAGCATCTTTATCCATTACGATTTCGCTTGCAGCAAGAGCAATAACCGTACCTCCTGACATCGAGTAATGGGGGATAATGACCCTTGTATTTTTAGGGTGCTTCCTGAGGGCGCGGGCAATCTGGATGCTGGCATGAAGCTGCCCACCTGGCGTGTGCAGAATAAGTTCAAGCGGATAATCTCTGTACTGCCTTATCCAGCGCAAAATCTGTTCGGCATCTTCTTCATCTATGAACTGGTAAACAGGCATCCCGAAAAGAGAAACTGCTTCTCGCCTGTGGATCATAGTTAGCACTTTGCATCCATGGTTTTTTTCCATAATTTTCAGTTTTGCTATACGCTGCATCCTGATTCTTTTGAGTTGCGACTGTGGATAGACTATTGCATACAGGAAGAAAAATAAGAATAAGAGCGACATCAAGTCCCAGAGACTGATTGTTGAAGTGTCAACGTTAACCAAAAAATTCCCCCGAAAACTTCCCTCAGGTACTGCCGGAGATTACCATAAGATGCAATAAAACTCCAGACTTAACCCATGCCAAATTTACTCCCATGATATAATAGTCCTCAGGTTTAAATAAAGATATAGAAACCCCGTATAGTTTCATGGAGAAATAAGCTTGAGTCCGATTACCCCTGAGAGAATGAGAGTTATGCAAATAAGTCTGCCTAAATCAGCGGACTCACTAAAGAGCAGCATGCCCAGGATCGTGGTACCTACAATCCCGATTCCGGTCCAGACTGCATACCCGGTTCCTATTGGCAGAGTCTTCACTGCCTGAGATAGGAAATAGAAGCTAAAGAGCATGCAAATGAATGTAAAGGCACTGGGATAAAGCCTCGTGAAACCTTCAGTATATTTCAGTCCGATTGCCCAGGCTACCTCAAAAATTCCAGCAATAAAAAGAAAGGTCCATTCCATCATGTTTTACAACCTGCGTATTGTTTTACAATCTGGTTATCGTTTGTAATCTGCTTATGTGCACTTATACGGTTAAATGGAGATAACAATTGAGAGGTATTAGAAGCCTTTTCTCCTTATATTTTTGAAGAGAATCTTGAAAAATCTGCCAAATTCGCACCTGTAAATTATCGAGTTTATGGTCAGGCATAAATATTATCAGAAGTAAATAATAAGACCTTTAACCCATGTAGGAGAATATTCTATAAGGAGAATGTTCCAATATGGCAGCCCCGAAGTACCTGAAACGATACATCAAGGTGCAGAGAGATGAAATGCCTGCCCTCTTTAAGATAACGGAGAGAATTCCGGTCAGCTTCGATCCAAGCATGCCTCTTGAAGAACTCAGGAAAATTCACGAAAAGGGCATGGAGGAATATAGAATACTCCATGAAAAACTTGAACTCGAAGCTATGGAAGCTCTTGCCTATAAAGATGCAGATGACAGACTGGTATTGTTTACTGAAACCTTCCTGAAAATTCCGAAATCCAGCCCATCCCTTATGGATCTTAAAGTTGCAATCACAGACAGGATGATTGAGGAGTGCAACTGTTGCGGGTGGCGCTGCGGAGTCAACAGAAAAGCAGGTGAGAAGGGTTTTTGCAGGCTCACTGATTCTTCAAATTACGCTTCCGAGTTTTTGCACATGGGAGAGGAACCAGAACTAGTACCTTCCCATACTATCTTTTTTACAGGCTGTACCTTTGCCTGCGTTTACTGCCAGAACTGGGAGCTCTCAACCGCGCCCGAGACAGGAAACAGAATAGAGCCAAGAAAACTTGCAAAGCTGATTGACCTCAGGAGAATGCATGGAGCCAAAAATGTAAATTTTGTAACCCCTACCCCTCACGTGCATACTGTCCTGAAAATAGTCAGGGAAATTCATGTAAACACGCCTGTAATCTGGAACTCAAATATGTACTACTCCCCTGAAATTGCCGAGATTCTGGAGGGTGTAGTGGACGTCTACCTTGGAGACTTCAAATACGGAAACAATGAATGCGCCCGGAAATTTGCAAAAATTAAAAATTACCTTGAAGTCGTGCAGCCCAACTTCGAATTCGCCTACAAAACCGCAGAAGTTGTCCTTCGCCACCTTGTCCTCCCTGGCCATATCGAGTGCTGTACAAGACCTATCGCCCTATGGACTGCAAAACATATCCCGCAAATAAGGTTCAATCTCATGTTCCAGTACAGCCCGTGCTACAGGGCGGCAGAGTATCCGGAAATTGACCGCTACCTGACAACAGAAGAAGAAGCTGCAGCAATATATATTGTGACAGAGGCAGGAATTGAAGATTTACTGACCTGATAATGCGAGAAAACAGTATTTTAATTTTATCTAACCATTTAGACGTGGTACCGCAAGAGCATCTCTTATGTCCCGATGTCTCGTATTATTTTTTGTATTTCTTAAACCCGGGCTCTCAACGGGCGCGCAGCGACCGGCTTTTACATGAAATCATAAAAGAAATTGAAGAAATGAACTGTGCGGTTTTTGATTTAGAAGATCTTTCAGTGAATTTCCTGCTCTCTCATACTTTCCATCCTCTATACCGGATTGAAGGTTCTTTTATCAACGAGACGCTTTGCTCGCTATTCCCTTCAATTCGGTAGAGTAACAGCAACATAGAGTCACACATAGAGTCACTTCACAAAAGAAAGTTTTTTATTTGCCGGGTAATTTCTCTCTTTTTTCTCTTTTTAGGGACCACCGCTCTCCTTCGTCGAGCGTGACGAGAACGACGCAGTATGGCAAGTATGGGTGTAAGGGTCAAATTCAGGAAAGGAAATCATACCTATTTTTGAAAAAAATAGAAACCATGTAAAGGTGATGACCAATCTGTCAGAATATAAATAAATGAGAGTAATATAACTAAACTCAATGTCTCTTATAATCCGGCCCGAAACTCCTTCTGACTATTCTACAATAAGCGGTGATTGATACGAGTAATCTGGTTTGGGATAAGCTCATTATCAATTTTGGCAAAACCTCAATT
>CAZCKG010000314.1:0-3331 GCA_964498825.1 uncultured Methanosarcinales archaeon | reverse complement strand
CAACCCTACTTCTAGTATCTTATGTAAATACTCTATGTGAAAAATTAATAAAATCTTTTTATTTTGCTGATATTCTTGTTCTTCTATTAATTTCGCAATTGTTTTCGTGAAATTATGAAGCATGCGGCGTGTTTGAGGTTTTTGCCCATCTTATATTTATAACATTTCGGACAACCAGGAAGCTATTTCCAAAAGAGATTTTTAAGGGATTATTAATCTCGGATAGAAGAGATATATTGGAAAAATACATAACTATTTTTTATCTCTCTCCTTTTCCTTTCTCGCGCTTATATTTTTCCCGGATTTTTTCTATCATTTCCTCATTAGCTTCGACAACAAAAGCCCCTATGTACCCGCATTCTTTGCAGTGGTAAACTGCACCTGCATACCCGCCAACCTCATAATATATATCTGCGTTCCCACAAACAGGACAGACCTCAATAAGCTTTTCCAGAGTCAAAATTGTTTCCTCCTGAGACGGCTTACAGTATCCAATTGTTAATTATATATAAGAAGGATGATTTTAATAAAGATATGGTCTCCAAGGAATTTGGAGAATAAAAACAAAGCTGTTTTTTAGGTTATTTATTTCCAGCTACTACATTATTCCTGTACTCTTCAGTAAACCTTACACTCGATATAGACACTTGATATAATATCATATCAGATAACGGATCCGATACACATATTAGATAATTGTGCTAATTCCATACTTTACAACTAAATGATCCAGGACTTACAGTGAGAAAAAAATGACTGAAATGATGACCCCTGCAATGCGCCAGTATTACGAAGCCAAGCAGGCATATCCCGATACCCTGATTTTCTTCCGGATGGGAGACTTCTACGAGTCCTTTGGGGAAGACGCAAAAACCATTGCAAAAGAACTTGAGATTACGTTGACAGCTCGGGGAAAGGACAAATCAGGGGAGAGAATGCCTCTTGCAGGTATTCCTTACCATGCAATTGACACTTATCTTCCAAGGCTTATAAACAAAGGGTACAAGGTAGCTATTTGCGAACAGCTCGAAGACCCAAAGCAGGCAAAAGGTGTCGTAAAGCGTGGAGTTGTCAGAGTAGTCACTCCCGGTACGGCAATAGACTCGTCCATGTTTTCGGATGCCTCAAATAATTACCTGATGGCAGTTTCGGGGAGAGAAGCAGGAAAGTCCGGAAAAAGTGCAGAAAAAGAGATAGAAATAGGTGTCTCTTTCCTGGACATTTCTACAGGAGAATTTCTTACAACCCAGTTCAGGGACTCGGAGAATTTTGAAAAGCTCCTGAGCGAACTTGCCCGTATGCGCCCTGCAGAATGCATTCTGTTTCCGTCTCTGCATGGGAATTCCGAACTTGTGGAAAGGCTGAAAGGGCAGACTATTGTTCAGGAGTTCGCTCCTGAAATTTCAGGGATTGAGGAAGCCGGAGAAAATCTCAAAAAGCATTTCAAGGTTGCAACTCTTGAAGGCATGGGATGCGAAAACCTTGATTTTGCAGTATATTCTGCCTGGGCTGCCCTTGAGTATGCACAGACTACCCAGATGCGGGATCTTACTCATATCAATACCCTTCAGACCTATTCGAATTCCGAATTCATGATTCTCGATTCTGTAACCCTGCGCAATTTAGAAATCGTGAAAAACGTGAGAGATGAAGGAGACGAAAATTCCCTTTACCGGATTCTTAATTGTACCAAAACACCTATGGGAAGCCGGATTCTTAAAAAATGGCTCCTTAAGCCTTTACTTTCCGTGGAAAAAATCAATCTACGGTTGGATGCCGTAGAAGAACTGACATTAGACCCTCTGCTTCGATATGATATCCGGAAATGGCTCTCCGAGGTGAGAGATATTGAACGTCTCGTAGGGAGGGTCGTGTATGGAAACTCAAATGCAAGAGACCTCATAGCTCTTAAAAAGTCTCTTGCAGCCGTATCCCCTGTTAGGGACATGCTGCTGGAAAAAGCAGAGGTTAAGCTCCTGGCCGAGATTGCAGAAGGGCTTGAATCTTTTTCCGAACTCGAAGATATGGCTGAAATGATAGAAACAGCAATATCTGACGAACCTCCTGTCTCGGTACGGGAAGGGGGAATGATAAAGCCAGGATACAGTGCCGAGCTTGATGAACTCAGGGATATTTCCAGCAATAGCAAGCAATGGATTGCAGCTTTTCAGCTGAAGGAACGGGACAGGAGCGGAATCAAGTCTCTTAAAGTGGGGTACAACAAAGTCTTTGGGTATTACATTGAAGTAACCAATGCCAACAGCAGCCAGGTGCCTGAAGATTACATCAGAAAGCAGACTATGGCCAATGCAGAACGTTTTTTTACACCCGAGCTAAAAGAAAAAGAAAGCCTTATCCTGACAGCCAATGAAAAAGCAGTTGCTCTCGAGTATGAAATCTTCCTGCAAATTACGCAGGCTCTTTCAGCCCGTTCAAGAGAACTTCAGGAAACCGCTGAGAGAATAGGAGTTCTTGACGTGCTTGCAACTCTTGCTGAGGTTGCGGGGAATAACAATTACATTCGGCCCCAGCTTACGGAAGACTGCAAGATTCTTATCCGGGACGGGAGGCATCCTGTAGTTGAAAATACTGTTCCTGGTGGTTTTATTCCCAACGATACCGAGATAGACTGTAAGGAAAACCAGTTTTTACTGGTTACAGGCCCGAACATGGCAGGAAAATCCACTTATATGCGCCAGACTGCTCTTATAGCTATCATGGCTCAGACAGGTTCCTTTGTTCCTGTATCTCATGCATCCATAGGGATCATTGACCAGGTCTTTACAAGAATAGGAGCTTTCGATGATCTTGCAAGTGGACAGAGTACTTTTATGGTAGAAATGATTGAGCTTGCAAATATCCTGAATAATGCAAGTCCCAGAAGTCTTGTCCTCCTTGATGAAATCGGTAGGGGAACAAGCACCTATGATGGATACAGCATTGCAAAAGCTGTTGTGGAGTTCCTGCATAACAAAGGAAAAGTCGGAGTAAGGGCGTTATTTGCAACTCATTACCACCAGCTTACAGCCCTTGAAGAAAAGTTGAAAAGGGTCAAAAATTACCATATTGCAGTAAAAGAAGAAGGTCATGAACTTGTTTTCCTCCGAAAAATCGTGCCTGGAGCAACTGACAGAAGTTACGGAATCCATGTTGCAAGGCTTGCAGGAGTTCCGGATAAAGTTATCGAGAGGGCAAATGAGATCCTGAAAGAACTCGAAAAAGAAAACGTGCTTGAAGAAGCCGAAGACAGCGAGAACGGGAAAAGGAAAAAAAACAAAGCAACATCCCGTTATACGCAGATGATGCTTTTTGATCCGGGAAGCAGTGGAAG
>CAZCKG010000313.1:0-3352 GCA_964498825.1 uncultured Methanosarcinales archaeon | reverse complement strand
GTAATATTAATCATTTCCTTCCCAAAAGCATAAAGGTCAGAAGGACTTCTTGATGATATCAAATTTCCGTCCTTAACAACCTCTCGGTCTTCGTATAATGCGCCTGCAGCTATAATATCGTCCCTTATTCCTATCCAGCAGGTAGCCTTCCTGCCTTTAATTACTCCTGCAGAGATGAGGACTTGAGGGCCGTGGCAGATTGCTGCAACAGGTTTGTTTTCTTTGAAGAAATGTTTTACAATTTCAAGGGCATCTTTGTCAAGTCTCATTTTTTCGGGCCCTTTACCTCCTGATATTACAAGAATATCATAATCTCCAGGGTTCACATCTTTAAATGCAACATCAACATCGATTCTATACCCGTGCTTTCCTGTTATGGGTTCCTTCTTCATTGAGGCTACATGTGCAGTTATTCCCTCTTCTTTCAAGCGGTGGTAAGGGTAGAAAAGTTCCAGATCCTCAAAATCATCAGCTCCAAACACAAGTGCTTTCAGATAAATTCCCCCTATATTGTTATGCCTTTTATCTGGCAGGTTTTAATCTGACAATTTTTAACTTCGGATAAAAGACTATCCCAGAGACAAATATACCTTTTCTGACTTCGAAAATAAAATAGGTGGATAAGTTTATGTCTTAAAACTCAAGTTGTTTCAAGGGCTTGCTCAAGGTCTGCAATTATATCCTCATAATCTTCAATCCCTACCGAGAGCCTGACAAGCCCATCAGTAATACCTACTTTATTCCTCACTTTCCGGGGTACGCAGGCATGAGTCATTGATGCAGGGTGCTGGATCAAAGTATCAGTAGCTCCAAGACTTACAGCAAGTGAACAAAGCCGAACATTGTCCATAAGCTTACTTCCGGCTTCTATTCCCCCATTTAGCTCAAAAGAAAGCATGCCACCAAATCCACTCATTTGTCTGCTCGCCAGGTCATGTTGAGGGTGGCTCGGAAGCCCTGGATATCTAACCCATTCTATCTCAGGGCGGGATTCAAGAAACTCCGCAACTTTCATGGCATTTTCTGCATGCCTTTCCATCCTTATATGCAAGGTTTTAAGCCCTCTTATGCAGAGCCAGGCTTCATGCGTACCCATAATACCTCCTGTATATCCGACAACTGAAGCCATTCGACTTATAAAGTCTTTTTTTCCTGCAATAATTCCTCCAAGCAGGTCTGCATGTCCACCTATATATTTTGTGCAGCTACTCAGGGAAATATCTGCCCCACACTCCAGAGGTCTTTGAAAATAAGGCGTTGAAAAGGTATTATCTACAACGCAAAGAGCTCCATGATTCCTGGCTATTTCAGCAATTTTCTTTATATCACAGATTGTCATCGTGGGGTTAGCGGGGGTCTCAAGAAATACCATTTTTGTCTCTGATTTGAAGGCTTTCTTAACATTTTCCGGATCAGATGTATCAACGAAGCTGACATCAATTCCAAGCCCTGGTAAAATCTCGGAAAAAAGACTGTAAGTGCAGCCGTATACCACATCTGTTGAGATAAGGCTGTCTCCCTGTTTCAGGATACTAAGCACAACTGCGGTAATTGCTGCCATTCCCGATGAAAAAGTCTGTCCTGCCTCTCCGCCCTCAAGCACAGCAAATTTTTCGGCTAAAACTGCATGTGTAGGTGTATTTGGAGGAATTCTAGCATACACATATCCGGCTTCCTCTCCTGCAAACCTTGCCGCTCCCTGCTTGGTATTTTCAAAAATGAACGTTGAAGTCTGAAATATCGGAGTGGTATGCGCTCCAAAAACAGGGTCCGGCTCTTCTGCTGCATGCACGCATTTTGTTGCAAACTTCACTTCTTTTTCCATCTCCCCAATTATCTTTTTGAAATTAATCCCCTGAATAAGTATTTGTTTTTCCGGTAATTATTTTTTTGCAGGGACTTTCAGAGAAAGACTTCAGATTTCCTGAAAAATCACTGAAAAAAACTGGTTTATCCCCGCATGTCAGAAATTTTAAAAATCAGAGCAGGCTATATATGTTGGATAAAATAGTGTAATTGGCTAAAATAGAGACAAATGTTGCTTTGGATGCAGCTTAAAACGTAACAGGAAGACCTTCAGTGATAAAGTCAATACTCGACAACGACCTTTACAAATTCACGATGCAACTGGCAGTCCTTGAACTCTTTCCAAAAGCAGAGGCAGAGTATCGGTTTATAAACCGTGGAAATCAGCGCTTTTCTACAGAGTTTGTAGATAAATTAAGGAGAACCATAGATGAAGAAATATCAAGATTAACATTAACTGATGAAGAATACTTATGGCTTTCCGAACACTGCCCTTACCTGAAACCCATGTACCTTGAATACCTTAAAAATTTCCGCTTTAAACCGGATGAGGTAAAAGTCTGCCTAACAGAGGAAAAAAGACTGGATATCCGGATAAAAGGACCCTGGCACAGTACGATTCTCTGGGAGATTGTACTTATGGCTGTGGTTTCGGAACTTTATTTTACAACGCTTGAAAAAGATTGGAAGGGGAATTCCAAAAACGGCTGCATATCCGAATCCGTACTTGCCGCCTATGGGGAAAAGATTTTTGAAATGGGAAAAGACCTTGAAAAAAACAACTGCTTTTTTGCCGAATTTGGAACTCGCAGGCGAAGATGCTTCGAACTCCACGATCACATAATGAAAAAGCTCGTTCAAATAAAGGCACTTACAGGGACAAGCAATGTATATTTTGCAAAGAAATATGGCCTGAAAGCGATAGGTACTGTGGGGCATGAATGGATCATGGGTACCTCTGCTCTTGTAGGGCTCAGGTACGCAAACCGCTTCGCCTTTGAAAATTGGGTGGAAGTATATAACGGTGACCTGGGAATTGCCCTTACAGACACTTTCGGTTCAGAGGCTTTTTTTAAAGATATGGACCTGAAATTGTCCAAAATATACGATGGATTCAGACACGATAGCGGAGATCCCTATAGTTTTGTTGATAAGGTTATCGAGCATTACAGAAAAATTGGCATAGATCCTATGAAAAAAGTAATTGTTTTCAGTGATGCACTTGATGTAGATACTGCAATAAGGCTTAAAAAATACTGTGAAGGCAAAATCAACTGCAGCTTTGGGATAGGTACGAGTCTTACCAACAACTCTAATTTCTTCCGGCAAAGTCCCCCTCTCAATATTGTTATAAAACTACACAGCATTAACGGTATTCCTGTGGTGAAACTCAGTGATTCCCCTGAAAAAGAAACCGGGGAAAAAGATGCCCTGAGGGTTGCGAATTACATCTTCGGAAGAAAAGGACTGGATGAATGATATAAACTAAACAATTGAGGTTTTGCCAAAATTGATAATGAGCTTATCCCAAACCAGATTACTCGTA
>CAZCKG010000312.1:0-3380 GCA_964498825.1 uncultured Methanosarcinales archaeon | reverse complement strand
TAAACATACACATGTTGACTATATATAGATTCCTGTTTTGAAACTTCTTTAGACACTTGCTTTGAACATAGTTCTCTATGGTAAACTCTCAGTCTGTGGCATCACATATCTGACAAAGGATATGCACACTAAAAAACCTTATAATATGCAAAGTCCATGTGCAGTGACTCTTGAGTTCTCTGAAGCATCTAGTCTTGAAGGAAGAATCAGAGATGACAACGGCTCAATCCGTGTTAACCTACGCGGTGTTAAATGTGCCGGGATGCCAAACCTTAGAAGTCTATTTCCTTCGGCTCGCTATGGCGGGGAAACTGTATCTGATAACACTGAGAAGGAATCCGAGAATGATGATGAGTGGAGTGATTTTGAACTTGATATGTGGGTGGATGAAAAAGAGTGGGATATTTTTGAAGCTATGATGAATCAAAAACTGAACGAAAAGAGAAAATGATTTGCAATGTTGATTTGTGCATTCAATGAAAATCTCCAATCATTGTATCCTCTAAATTCTTACCATGAAATACAAACGGAATAAAAAAGATTACTTAAACGACTGAGTCCAGTACTAAGAGGAGATTTATTAATACTGCCTCTGGGAAGTAATTTCTATGCAAAAACAAAGTACGAGTAAAGTGCACGACAAGAATGAAACACAAAGTAATGGTATTTTCAATGATATCCCTATTGTAGCTTTGGTTTCTGTTTTGGTATTATTTGCTTTTAAACTAATGAAGCATCGCTTGATCTTTCCTGATAACTGGTTTCCCTCACATTTTGCAGCTTCTGCTTTCATGATTCTTTTTTGTTTGTGGATTTTTAGTGAAATAGTAAATTCACTGTGGAGCAGGAAGAATTCACAGACTACAAGTAAAGATAAAGATTCTTACAGGTTTATTGTTATAGCCTCCTGGGCAGCAATTTTTATTACTTTCATGCTCCGTAGCAAGTTTATTGGAATTTTCAGCGGAAGTTTACAATATGCTGGTCTTGTCGTAATTTTCTTTGGTATCGTGCTTCGCGAATGGTCTATCTGGATTCTCGGAAGGCACTTTACTGTTCGAGTACAGGTTCGTGAAAATGCAAAGCTAATAACTCAGGGCCCTTACAAGTACATCAGACATCCGTCCTATACAGGGGGCATACTTACTTTTGCAGGAATTCCAATAGCAATTGGAACTTGGCTTGGAGCTCTTATCGTACTTATTATTAAATTAATAGCAATTCAGTACCGTATACACGTTGAAGAAAAGGCACTGCAAGCAGCTTTTGGTTCTGAATATGAGGAATATAAAAAGAAGACATGGAAGCTGTTTCCAGGATTTTGAGAGCAAATCGTGGGTCAATAGTCCTGTTTGAAACAAGATGCATATGTTAAAGAAAAAAATGCTTACTAAGTATTGATCACTACTATTAAAAAATAGCTGAAAAATTTTAATTGATTCAAATGATAAAAATGTAAAATATTTGTGGTGGTATTCATCGACAAATCCTTATTTTTAGCTGAAACGGAGAACAAGAAGTGTATCGCTATCGAGCAAAATAAAGATAATAAAGAGATCTCAAAGATATTTAAGGTGACGGCGCAAGATGCATTTAATTATATTGCAGGCAAGGTATTAGCAGACCAGCAACTTTGCATGGTTTTAAAGCTGAATGGACGAGTAGATGAGAGCTCTTTTTTCAATGCATTGCGTCTAACATTAGACCAAGAACCTGCATTGGGTTCCAGGTTTGTTGAGAATGATGGTAATCCCTATTGGGAACACAGAGATGATCTAGAGAATATAAGAATATGTTCTGTCGTTGAAACATCATTCCCAGAGCAAGAAGTACAGGAGTTTATTAACGAAGCCATGAATGCGAATGTTGACCCTCTTGTAAAATCAAAGATTTTCAGAGATAAAGACTCAGATACAGTTTGCATCAAAGTGAATCACTCGGCTTGTGATGCTGGAGGGCTCAAGGAATATGTCTCCTTATTATCTGATATTTATAGCAGCCTATGCGTTGATCCTAAATATCAAGTTCGACCGAATTTATGTGGCAGAAGGGATCAAAGTCAAATTTTTGAGAGCATAAAAGACCTTGACAGCATCCCACTAAAGGAAACTCCGAGACCAACTTGGAAGCTCCCCCTAAATGATGGCAGTTCACCACTGCATTCCATCAGACACATACCCAAAGAGCAATTTGAAGCCATCAAAAAGTATGCTCTTGGCAAGAAGGTAACCATAAATGACCTGCTTCTAACTGCACTTTATCGAACTCTTTTTGAGATAAACAATACAAAGTATGATGTACCCATGATGATCCAGGTGTCTGTAGACCTGCGAAGATATTGTCCCGATAATAAAGCAGAAGCAATATGCAATCTTTCAGGGGCTCTGTATCTTGGAGTGGAAAGAAAGCAGGGAGAAACATTTGAGGGAACCCTTGAAAGAATTGTAATAATTATGAGAAAACTAAAAGAAGAATATCCCGGCGTTGAGAGTGCAAAAGGACTGGAGTACTTGTACAGGCAAGGTTATCCTGTAATGGAAAAATGGATAACAGAATTGGGAACGCGAAGTAGAGAACACAACGTAACATATCCACTGCTATCAAACTTTGGGGTCTTGAATGAATATAGCTTTGGAGGGTTACATACAGTAAAAGGGTATATTACAAGTCCTATTATGTATTCACCAGGATTTATGTTGGGAGTTAGTACTTGCAAGGAAGAGATGACGCTTTGTATTGGTTACTGTGGACAAGAAAATTCTAAGCAGGTAGAAAGATTTCTTGACTCTTATATTGAAGAGTTGTTAAGAAAAAGATAGAAAAATCGCTAGAGAATATTTGAATCATAGAGAGAGGATATTGTAAGATTCTGTATGTTTAATTGAACCCAGGCAAGGGGGTATGCCTGGGTTATAGGTTGGGTTCGGGTTTACGGATGTGAACTTAGCACATCTTGTTGATTAATAATATAGTTTGTCAATATATATTAGAGTCGTTATCTAATCAAAAATACGTAACTGTAAACCTGTTTGGATGAAAACTCACAGATATAAACACATAATTATTTCATTGTTAATTTTCGATAAGTAAGAACAATCGGAAGATGTTGTCGGGACATTTACCCATAAAATCAGCATAAAACGAATCTTACTTGCCCTATTTCCCGATATTCCAATACTATTCCTTTCAAAATACAGGATAGCGTTTTTAACTTGTTTTTTGCTGACAAATCTGAAGACATATTTATGAAATATATTTATTGGTTTTTTAGGCTCAAAGAGCTTTAATTTGGATAAAAACCCTTCTAATATGTCAGTTAATTGAAAAATATACGTCTTTATACGATAACATTTACGTATAAGAAATATGTTAAAGATTTG
>CAZCKG010000311.1:0-3393 GCA_964498825.1 uncultured Methanosarcinales archaeon | reverse complement strand
TCCCAGGTAAACATTCCTATTCGAATCTTTTTCATAGACTCACTCGTTCCTTTTTGTCAAAACGAAAGTTAAGGACATGAGTGACGAAGAATGCAGGCTTCCCCTTGCCTGTGTTATTTCTAGCCCCTCCAATTTTCTAAATTCAATTATTATTTGTTAGTTACTGAACTCCGACCTCGAATGTCCTTAAATAGCCATATATGTCCTTAAACCCTCAGTTGGCATATAATGTAAAGGGGAGATTTAACCTTATTTACATTCTGTAAAGTTGTCTTTATATTAAAATACAATCTCCGTACTTAAAATACAATCTCTGTACTTTTATAAGTTCATTCCTTTTTAATTGTAGATAAATATATCTGTGAGTTTTTCATGTTTTTTTGATTACAGATATAAAATTCTCTTTCAATTTTCTCATAAGCTTCTGTCACCAATTAAACTATCAGATGAAATTCAATCCTCAGAAAGGAAATCCCCTCTCAGGTAGGAGGCTGCCCTTTCGGGAGAAACAGTATTGATATAAATTCCTGTATTAAACTCAAACCCTGCATTGATGCTAAGTCTTGGGAGCAAACGGATGTTAAGGTGATACTCAGGAGTTCTGTAGAGCTGGTAAAACATATGGTTGAAAGACACATTTCCAAAAACTCTTTCGTAACTCTTGAGAATTGCTCGCAGCATATCACCCAGGGCAAAAAGAATTTTATCACTACAGTCTCCAAGAAAACTGACATGTCTTCCGGGAAGAATCCAAACTTCGAAAGGCACCATGGAATAATAAGGGGCAAAAGCTATGCATTCTCTATTTTCAAAGATAAGACGAGGAGAACCTTTTTCCCTATTAAAGATTTCACAGTAGGGACACGTATTTTGTTCCCTTATAGCTTTTAGTTCTCTTTTAAGAGGGAGAGGGATAAACGAAAGAGCAATGAGCTGGCTGTGAGGATGAGCTATAGAAGCCCCTGCTGATTTCCCGGAGTTTTTAAAAAGAGAGACATACTGGATCTTCTCTCTGGAAATATAGTTGCAGGTGCGATCTCTATAAACATCCATGAGTCCCGATAGCTCTGAATCGGAAAAATCATCCAGCTTTTTTTCGTGGAAAGGCGACTCTACAATAACCTCATGAAAACCATACCCGGGTTCAACCTGAAGACCAGTTTCCTTCTTTGCCAGAGGATTCGGAGCAGGAGAAAGGGCAGGGTAAAGGTTTGGAAAGCAGCGAAAATTCCAGCCTCGTATCCTGTTTTCAGGAGTGTCGGCAAGGATTTTCCCATTCTTATATACCGCAGTGGCCAGAGGAGTCTTTTCTTCAGCCCCACCGCAAAAAATGCAGCTCTCATGACCATTTTTTTCATAATCTCCCGCTGCTCTTGCAAAGTCTGAAGGCCTCTTAGCCCTTTCTTCGGAAATTATGCACTGTTCGGAAAGAAAGTAATGCTTTCGGATTTCTGACATCGAAGGAAGACCTCATATATTTTTGCTTTTTCTCTTATTCGTTCCATTTCTCCTTTTTGTCCTTATTATTCTTGGATTCTTTCTAAAAGGTATCAATTATGATACCTCTTATGAAACTTCTTGCAAGCATTTGTGATTTGTGATGTCTTCCACATTATTTTACTGCTTACAGAAGCGTGACCCGCTTATCAGTTCATAATACTGTTTGGTTGGCTCCTCCCAGCCCATATCCTTTGCAAGGAGAAAGGCTTCCCTGCATAAGAGTTTGTATTTTACTCTATCCTCTATAAAATTTCGTGTGAAGTAGCTGACCGCAAGGGCATAATCAAGAACTGTTTCGTAATAGGAAAGATCAATGTTATCCACTACTATCACTCCTCCGAGACCTTCTGTCTGAGGTTCGATAGCCTTTACAGCGTCACTAAAGCCGCAGACCCGGCTGACCACACTTGGGGTACCCTCTTTTCCGGCTTCAAGCCCTGTGAGCAGGAAGGGGTCATAACGCGAGGGAAAAAGACCTGCACAGCAGCCTGCCATAAAATCCTCAACCTTCATGCCCAGCCCGCCATCAGAGCTTGAGAGAATCTGGGGATATAGAATTGCTGCAACAGAACGCTTTCCCCTTACCATCTTCGAAAAGTCAAGCCCTCTGTCGTCAATCATCTGTTGAAGCCTTAGCTCATTTCCCGCAAGCACTTCTCTTGGAAGGTTGACAGGAAAACCTTGAGGGAGATTTTTCTTTGGTCCTTCCGCAGCAACGAGGAAACAGATAATCCTGATCCCTTCCTGTAAACGTCCCTCCAGAATACTGTTCGTTATTATATGCTCAAGAGCGACAAGGGAATCAAGAAGATCAGGATATCCTTTATTTTCAACCTCTATGCGAGAGATTGTGAAAATAGGAATTATCTTTTCGGGGTCTATCCTTTCTCCTCCATGATACTCATACAGGTTTTTGGAGAGGAACTTTCGGATCGTTTCAAGATGCTTTTCTTTAAGGTTCCAGTCTATTTTATCGGATTCTACAGTAATCCCGTTTCGGATTACTATTCCATTAATACCGTAAAAAAGCCTGGCTTCCTGCCGGGTAGACTCCCCGACTGCGGTAACTGTATCAGCATATGTCGCAAGGGATTCGAGGGAGGCCAGGTTTTCCGGGACCCCAGGTGACCATGTGCTGTCATTTGTCCTTATTTTTTGAATGGAACTGTATCCTGCAGTCCTTCCAGGCAGCGTGGCATGTAGAGTTGCAATAGTATTTACCGGGATTCCAAGTTTCTTAAGTCTGGCTGTAGCATAAAATACCCCGAATTCATGACAATGAAGGGAAACTCCTTCGCAAAGTCTAAAATCCTGGAAAGGAGTTCCCTGTCCTTGATCTAGGTATGCAACTTCAGAGTCCGGAATCAGAAGAAGCCTGACAAGCTCGGAAATTGCATAGGAAAGAGAAAGGTAATGAGTATATTCAATACCATTTGACATATTCTCATATTTCAGGGAATCAAGACCAAAATGTTCGTAAGCTTCAGCTTTGATTCTGCCTTCGAGAGTCATCTCCTTTCCCATATATATTGAGGGGATTTTACCAAAATTGGAAGTTTCGAACTGCAAGTAAGCTATTTTTGTTTTCCCTACAAGCTTTTCTCCTGTAAACACTTTGATACCTGAAGTTTCAAGAGATTCGAGACATCTCCTGAGTTTTCCGTCAATTTTAAGAGCACCAAACTCTTCCATACTGGTAATCCGGTTAAGTCCACGATTCCAGTCTGCTCCTATATGCCCATAATAAGGACCTGCAACGAGGATCTGTGTTTCTTCTTTTGTTTCCAGTGTCCCGGAATCAAAGAGAGTAGCAAGTGTATGTGCTTCTTCATTAATGACGTTCCAGATTCCGCCCATCTTGTTCGATTTAGGGCCTGCTTCTTCTCCGGCAAT
>CAZCKG010000310.1:0-3417 GCA_964498825.1 uncultured Methanosarcinales archaeon | reverse complement strand
GGACACAATACTGATGGATTGGGAGCAAAACAGGCACTCCTTGATGCTGCAGTGGAAATCGAGGGGTCCAACATAGTTGTTGCAGGAGCCGGTGGAGCATCAAGAGCTATTGCTTTTCAGCTTGCAGCAGAAGGTGCTGAAATTACAATAATTAATAGGACCGAAGAAAGAGCAATTGAACTTGCAAGGGATATTTCTGGTATAGCTCTTTCAGGAAAAGTAAAGGGAACCGGACTCTCAGGATTAAAAGACCTTCTGAAAGAAGCAGATGTTTTTGTTAACACCACGACTCTGGGAATGCACCCAAATACAGGAACCACTATTGCTTCTGCAGAAGACCTTCATCCTGATCTTACTGTTTTTGATATTGTCTACAATCCCCTGGAAACCAGACTTTTGAAAGAAGCAAAAGCCGCAGGTGCAAAAACCGTGAGTGGTGTTATGATGCTCGTCTACCAGGGAGCAGAAGCTTTCAAGTTCTGGACAGGAACCGAACCGCCGGTAGAACTGATGAAAAAAGCCGTTATGGAGGCTCTACAGGCTTGAAAAGGAACCTGGAGACCGGAAATGAAGGAAGAAGAAAATAAGTACCATGTCCATCAAAGTCAGGCCCAAAATCAGACTGAACAAAAAGCAAGATCTGGAAAAACAAAAGTTCTGATCCTAGGCGGAACCGGAGAGATGGGACAGTGGTTTACCCGTTTTTTCAAAGAAAGGGACTATCAAGTTACAGTATGGGGAAAAGGAGGTAAAACAGAGGTTGCCAGGAAACTGGAAGTTCCTTTTGCCTTTGATCTTGAAGCAACCGTTCAGGAGAGCAATATAGTAATAGTCTCCGTACCCATAAACGTAACTGAGGAAACTATTGCAGAAATTGCCCCAAAAATGAAAGCTGGAAGCCTTCTTATGGACTTTACTTCCATCAAAGTAAAGCCTGTTGAAGCCATGAGAAAGTTTGCCCCTTCTGATGTGGAAATTCTGGGCACCCATCCAATGTTTGGCCCAAGTATTCGTACCATTAGGGGGCAGACTGTAATCCTTGTCCCTATAAAAGGGCGTTCGGAAAAATGGTTTCCTGTTATAAGAGAGCTCTTTGAGGAAAGTGGAGCCCACGTTGAGATCACCACTGCAGCCGAACATGACAGGCTTGTTTCAGTTGTCCAGGGTCTCACTCATTTTGCCTACATTACCATAGGTACAACCATTGACAGATTAGACTTTGACGTGAAAAAATCCAGGAAATTCGTAAGCCCTGTTTATGATATAATGCTGGATTTCGTAGGCAGGATTCTAGGCCAGAACCCCTACCTTTATGCTCTCATCCAGATGGAAAATCCCGGGGTTCTGGAAGTGCATAAAGCATTCATCAGGGAATGTGAAGAACTCTCAGGCCTGGTGAAAGCCCATGATGAAGAGGGTTTTGTTAGAAAGATGAAAGCCGCTTCTCAAAAATACGGGGATACTGCTCATGCCCTGCGCAAGTCGGATAAGTTAATTAATTCCAGAATAGCCGAATACGAGACTATTCTGAATTCGGTAGGGAAAGTCTGTGGCTTTTCCCATTTTTATTCCGGAAAAACCCATGTAGGCGTACTGGAAAAGGTAGGCCCTGACGAAGTGGTTCTTACAAAACTGGTTTCAAAAGGCACCGCTCCTCAAATAAAAAACAAACTCATAAAACTTAAACTTGAAAACCTTCGCCTTCTTTCAGAATCCGAATTGAGAAAATGGAGAAAAGAAAACCTTGAACACTCAATTAGGGATGTTTCAGTTCTTATCCCCAACGGCGCTGACCCTGAAACTATTCTTAATGTTGTAAATACAAATAAACATCTTGCGGCCTGTGAAATCAATGATGTTTATAAAGGATCTAATGGAGCAGAGACCCGAGAGTTTAATAAGATAGATAGAATAGAAGCTGAAGAAGAAATAAAGGAAATGGGGAGACTTGGAGTGACATACAGAATAACTGTTTTTGGAGATTGTGATGCAAACTCCGTCGAAGCCGATGTTATAACCCTTCTTTGCGGTCTTGGATGCAAAATAAGGAAGAAAAACCTGAAGCTGAAAAATTAAATAAAACCTACCTTTGAGATCTGCACTAATAAACAGAGAAAGTGATATAAACAGGAAACAATAAAAAAATATAAAATATGATGCCAGATGTTAGATGGAAAGTTTCTTTTTTATTTATCCTTATTACTCTCTCTATATTTGTTTCAATTTCCTTAAGTAAGGACACGATTAGTGAGAGTATCGGGAGTGGTAATGGTAGTCAAGCTCTCCATATAGGAGCCAACTCTTCAAAAGAAAACGCGATAGCAGATCTGATGAATCAGCTTGCAAATGGTACTCATGGAGCAAGACTGGATGCTGCAGCCAAACTTGGCAAATCAGGAACACCGGCAGCTAATGCTCTTATTGAACGGATAGAAACCAACAATTCGAATTCAGAAGAGTTAAATAATTATATGCTTCTTGCCCTTCTTGAAACCGGAGATGAAAGAGTAGAAAAGACCTTTTTAGAAAATTTTGCAAAGAAGGAAGCTTCAAACAATACTACAGCCTTGAATAATATTGAAGGACAGACGCAAAGCGAGATCTCGGAAGATATTATGCAGGCTATAGAAGTAAAAGATGCGGCAATGAGAAAAAGCCTTGCAAGTTCTCTTAATATGGACTATAAAGACGAAACGGATGATCTTGAAGAAGCTCTTAAAGCAGAAGAACAGAACTCCAGTATTTACGATTCCGTTGCACTCTCAGAATTAGGGCCTGAAGAAACAGGAAGCGAAGCTGAGAAACTCCTCATAGCCCTTAAAAGCAGCAGTGGAAGCACGAGGATTGCAGCAGTAATGGCTCTTGCGGAAAGAAAGGAAAAGGCTGCAGTAGATCCACTGATTGGCATTTTAGACCGAGATTATCCTCCTGTACAGGCCAGTGCAGCTTTTGCTCTTGGAGAAATTGGGGATGAAAGAGCGGTGGAAGTCCTGCTACAACAAATAAAAGACGGTCAAACCGATAGTATCAGAAGCAATGCTGCAATTGCCCTTGGGAAAATAGGAAAAGAAGAAGCCGTACCCGGTCTTATTAATAAACTTAGAGACAACAAAGCAGGAGTAAGAGGTAGCGCAGCCATTGCACTCGGAAGAATAGGAAACGAGACAGCAGTAGGGCCCCTGATAGAAGTCCTGAATAGTGGAAAAATTGTAGAAGGAAAAGCAAAAGATTCAGTAAACACAAACGTGGAGCTTCGAGGTAGTGTTATTCTTGCACTTGGCGAAATAAGAAGTTCTGAAGCAACTGATACTTTAATAGGTATACTGAACGATAAAGAGGAAAAACTATCTGTCAGAATAGCTGCAGCCTCAGCCCTGGGGAAGATAGGAGATCAAAAAGCCGCAGAGACTCTTAAAA
>CAZCKG010000309.1:0-3422 GCA_964498825.1 uncultured Methanosarcinales archaeon | reverse complement strand
TGGAGCACTCCCGGATATATTGAGGGGACTTGGCATGCTTCCGGACAGGAAATTCGATACCGCTAAGGATGTCGCCAAGGAACTTCATAGAATTTACATGGGAATCCCTTCCTAAAAACCTAAGTTTTTTCATTTTTTAGATATGATCAAAAATAACATCAAATTTTCAGTTTGATAAATTTCCAAGTTTTCTTGCTGTCTTATACTTAATCCAGCTTGAAAGGAAAATATTGTATTCGACAGCATGAGTTTTTTCATGTTTTAAAGGTATCAAATTCTACTATCATCAGATTTGCTTATGCCTATTTCTAAGAATCGTTTTTATCTATATTGCTTCTCTTCTCCAGAACATATCTTTGGAAGAACCATCCAGAATACATCTACCAGCCTTTTATATTAAGGATTTTTTCAAGAAGCTAATTGCTTACAGCATCAAGGAAACACCTATAACCTTCATTGAGGTTCCTGTAAAAGGAAGTTAGTGGGAAAAACGGTTAAGATAACAGACGAATTCATTTGGATTCGGTTAACAAATTTTATGCACAACTTCGAATACCAAGTGTAGTGATTTTCCAAAAAATTCTCTTAGGTATTGCATAAAAATAGCATTTTTTTATGTTTTGCTCCTTAATCAAATCCAAATTTATTCAAAATAGATCTTAAAGTATAGCATCTGCACTTAAGTAAGGCTAAATAGGATTCTGGGTGCAAAGCCCATTCGTAGGAATATTTATATATGAATAACTAGGTAATAAGCAACCGTATTCTTTCATATATCGGAAAGAATAAGGGTTCTTCACTCTGCATATCCACAAAACCTTCCATAAGAACAAACCGGCAATACTCTTATAATGCAGAGTTTGAAGAACCTGAAAAACGTTTTTCATTTTTTTACTTTTTTTAATGCTAATAAGAGGTTGGGTTTTTCCCAGCTTAGTCCAGTAATTCCGATTTTCTGTAGTTCCGAATGAGGATTCTATTTTTTTACAATTTTTCTTAAATAGTTCACGAAAAAAATCTTCATTTCATAGATTCTGTTCCATCCTGAAATGATTTCATGGACTCATAACCATTCAAAAATTCAATATACTATACAAAAGCAAGTGACGTAAAAGGTTAAACATTGAGTAAATTCCAATTCTGTTTTGGTACTTGGAACGATTATGTAAAATGAAACAAATATTAGTTGAATTAAAGAATAAGGGTTAACTGTATACGAAATATAAGTGAAATGGAAGAAATTAAAAAAGCAAAATAATTTTGGAATAAAACAGTCTAATACAGATGTAGCACTACTTACTTAAAGTATTCAGACCTTAACCTCGAACATAATTTATAGATTCCAATCCAAGTTTTCAGCTGGAGCAGTTATGACAATAAAAAAGCAGGTTCTTGAATTTCTGAAAAATTACGATCTTGAAAACCTTACTATTGCAACAGTCTGTTCTAACGCAAGCCTCCAGATCTTTGATGGAGCACGAAAAGAAGGTCTCAGGACTCTGGGGATATGTGTTGGCAAACCACCCAAATTTTATGAGGCTTTTCCCAAAGCAAAACCGGATGAATACCTTGTTCTTGAGAGCTATGAAGATATAATGACTAGAGCTGAGGAGCTTAGAAAGAAAAATGCTATCATTATTCCTCACGGTTCACTTGTAGCTTATCTGGGAAAAGAAAATTTTGCAAAGTTGGCAGTACCTATATTCGGAAATAGGACGGCAATAGAATGGGAGTCAGACAGGAATAAAGAACGCCAGTGGTTACTTGGAGCAGGTGTTCGAATACCTGAGATAATCAACGATCCTCATGATATTAAGGGACCTGTAATGGTTGAATATGAAGGGGCAAAAGGAGGAAAGGGCTTTTTTGTTGCAAAAACCTACGAAGAATTCGCCGAGCTCCTGGATAGGAACCAAAAGTTCACAATCCTGGAATTTATTACCGGAACCCGTTATTACCTGCACTACTTCTATTCCCCTATCCGAAAAGAAGGCTATACATTAAGCAAAGGCAGCCTTGAGCTCCTGAGCATGGACCGCAGGGTCGAGTCTAATGCCGATGAAATTTTCAGGCTCGGCTCACCAAGAGAACTCATAGAAGCCGATATATGCCCGACATATGTGATTACAGGAAATGTACCCTTAGTAGCAAGAGAGTCCCTCCTGCCGCGTATCTTTTCCCTGGGAGAAAAGGTAGTAGAAGAGTCTCTGCGCCTTTTTGGCGGGATAATAGGGACTTTCTGTATCGAAGCTGTTATCACAGACTCGCTTGAAATTAAAGTCTTTGAGCTTTCTGCCAGGATTGTTGCAGGGACAAACCTTTACATTTCAGGCTCCCCGTATTCGGACCTGATGAAGGAAAAACTTTCCACTGGCCGGCGAATCGTCCAGGAAATCAAGGAAGCAGCCCAAACAGACCAGCTGGAAGAGATAATATCATGAGCAAATGAGGTTAATGTATAAAAGTGGCCAGATAAGTTAGCTATCCAATAATGAGAAAATGAGGTGAAACTATACAAATGTTCTAAATTTATTTTTGTGAGTGAAACAGTTTCTCGACCTTAATATTTAGAGTTTTTAGAGCAAGCTGACTTCCAAAACTCCACATTGTTTCTTTAAGTCCAGAATTTTAAATGGACAATCGAGTTTATAATCATGAAAAATAGTCTTCAGATTTTTATTAAGTTGAAAAAATTGGTTTGGGATGAGCTCAGCAAATAATTAACTTTCCATCACCTTCTATTTTAAAAAACATTTCAATCTCCTATTCATTTACCAGTATACTTGGTATTTTTTTACAATTCCCTTTGAATAGTATGTATAATTTCCAATGCTTTCAGGCCTGTACCCTTTCCCAACTTTGAGATTTACTATCTTATCATCATCAGAGTTTCCATAGTTTGTGCAATCGATGAATACTAACCCGCGGTCTGCCGTATTGAAGGCATTACAGGCGTGTACGGCTCCATGATTAACAAAATCAATGTCAACCCAGGCACACTTATATCCGGCAGTTTCTGCATTATTATGAACACGTTCCGCAAAGTCAGCAGGCACGAAATCTGAACGATTATATGGAATTTCATCTGTCTTATCTAGCATTATGAAATCCATTAACTGCTGGTATGTCGGATCTACTGCATTCTTATTATTGTAGAGTGTGATCCTGTGTCCATCCTCGCCAGCCTCATAGCAACTGGCACCTGAATATATCATCTGCTGAAATCCTTCCGATAGTCCAGAGGAGTAGTTGTTTGCAATAATACTTTCGTTATACTCAATATCTGTTAGAGTATCATCTTTCTGATTTCCTGTGTTTACCAAATTGTCCGAATGGCCGGAGCTTAAGAGATATAAGACCCCGATAATTATGAAAGAGCTGATAACTTTATGCCTGCGCATGAAATGGACCGTTTTGTAAAG
>CAZCKG010000308.1:0-3424 GCA_964498825.1 uncultured Methanosarcinales archaeon | reverse complement strand
AAATGGAAATACTTGATTAAAACAAATGGAAAGACTTATTTCACTTTGGAATATCCTTTGAGAGATAAAATGACCGGAAAGATCACTTATCTTGATGGGCTACGCGGTATAGCTGCAGTAAACGTTATGATAATGCATTTTTTTATTGTATTAGCCCCGGCAATGATTTACGGTAATCGTATGCCGTTGCATCTTGGAAATCTTGAACTCCTTTTTTCGGACACACCTCTGGGACTGATTGGCGCTGGTAACTTTTCTGTGTGCATCTTCTTTGTCCTGAGTGGCTACGTATTAACTCAAAAATACTTTATATCAAAGGACAAAAAAATAATCGTAAGTAGTGCAGTGCGCAGATACATAAGACTATTTATTCCGGTATTCTCAGTAATAATGTTAGCGTATCTGATAGCATCAACTGGCTTATTTCATTATTATATCGAAGCTGTAACGGTTTCCGGAAATAATAATTACGCCAATTACTGGACTTTTACGCCAAACTTCGCCGATGCAATTAAAGAAGCAGTGTGGGGATCGTTTTTTACGGGTGCTGACACCTATAATCCGGTCTTGTGGACGATGACAACAGAATTTTATGGATCTATGCTCGTTTTCGCAATATCATTTCTGTTCGGATCGCAACGCACCCGCTGGACATTCTACCTGGCAGCAGTAGTCCTTCTCTTCAACACTTACTACCTGGCTTTCATAATAGGAATGGTGTTCGCTGATATATTCAACAGTAAGAAGCCGATGCTTAAAACAAGCAACAAAATAATATTGTCCATTATACTATTTTCGGGCCTGTTTATCGGGTCATATCCCATTGGCACCGTGACAGTTGATTCGTTATACGGTTTTCTCAATAACGGCATCTTCCGGACACCAAAGCTGACCTATCATATTATAGGCGCAGGCATGATTATGTATGTTTTATTAAACAGCTACAGGCTGCAAAACTTTTTTTCTTCCCCTGTGCCGGTGTTCCTTGGAAAAATCTCCTACTCTCTGTACCTGATACATTTCCTGGTGATAAGCACTTTCACCTCTGCATTATTCCTGTTCTTGCACCCACAATTACCATATGGAGCGGCTGTTTTAATTTCATGTCTCGTGTCTCTACTTTTAATATTACCTTTGAGTTATCTGTTTTACAAATACGTTGACATGACAGGTGTAGAATTATCGAAGAAATTTTATAATTGGCTCGCCAACCATTCTGGATTCGGAGGCGCTGGAAGTGTAAAGGAAGAGCATCTCTCAAGTGCTACTTTTACAATTAATAAATTATTCAAATAATTCAAATCACAAAACAATTTCAAGTGAAAAATAAACTATATATTTTTTGACATAAATATTTACACTTAACTACAGGCTGTAGAGAAAATACCTTTAACAGCCAGGAAATTTAAGTTTCCTCACTTTCAAGGGCACAGAAAAATATGCTTTTATTTCTCTAACCGCGGAAAACACTGAACGCGCTGAAAAAATTGTGCCTTTGTTCGCTTTATTCCGCGTTTTCCGTGCTTTCAGCGGTTTATTTCTTTTTTTAGATTGGTGGAGGAAATAAGGAATTAACCATAGTTTACGAAAATAAGAGTGTATTTTTACTGATTGTCTAATTTTTTTCACCATCAATTAGGAGATAGAAATAAACTATTTTTATATATTGACTTATTTACAAACTTTTTTATATATCAACTTATTTAATTTGTAAAAATATACAATTTTCAAATAGCTGATAGTGTTGAGGAAAAATGCCTTTTAAAACCAATGTGATTGAGGTTATTCAGAGAACGCCTGATGTAAAGAGCGTCAGATTTGAAAAACCGTTGGAGTTCAATTACCTTCCAGGCCAGTACGTAGTCCTGATCCTGGGCGATGGTCCTAACCAGATGAAAAAACCTTTTACCTTATCCAGCAGCCCTACAGAAGACTTTCTTGAGATAACTAAGAAGCTGACAGGCCATCCTTTTTCAAATGCTCTGGCAGAACTGAAGCCAGGAGATAAAGTTTCAATAAACGGGCCTTATGGAATGTTCACCTTTCAGGAAGAATGTAACAATATAGGCATGCTCTCAGGGGGCATAGGCATAACTCCACTGAGAAGCATGATCAAATATTCGATCGATAAGAATATCAGCGCTAATATAGTTCTGCTTTACTCCAACAGCAATGAGACCGATATAGCTTTTAGGGAAGAACTGGAACTAGTGCAAAAAGAGCATCCCAAGATAAAAGTAATAAATACAATCACTAGACCAGGACCTGACTGGAAGGGGGTTACAGGAAGGATCAATGCCGAAATGGTCAAAAAGTATATACCAGATTACATGGGCTGTACATTTTTTACATGCGGCCCAGCGAAAATGGTAGAGTCCATGGTCTCTCTTTTAAGGGAACTAGAAGTACCAGAAAAACAGATAAAAAGAGAAATTTTTCCAGGGGATAATTGATTCTTTTGTGACAGGTAAAAATACATAAAATAATTGAAGTTTTTTTCTTGATCTGTTAGATAAATATTCTGACAATTTAAGAGCAATATTTACCAAAAAGGATTTGAACTACTGTCTCCTGCAAAAATGATGCCATTAAAGATCTTTTTGAAAATAAGGTTCATTAGTCACATAAAGAGAATACCTCAAATTTCCCGGATAAAAAGTAATGAGTCAAGGGTTCTAAAACTGTTTTACCTACAAGGAGAAAACATTTCCATTGCAGCAATTGATGCAACAGGATTTACGAGTTCCTATGCAAGTCATCATTATTCACGAAGAAAAGGGAAGCTCCGCCGGAGCTTCCTGAAAACACCATAATCAGTAGAACCAATAAAAAATGTAATAATTGGAAGGAAAATTAGTCAAAAAACAGGTCATGAAATTAAGCATGCGAGTAATTCGATAAGGCAATCAAACAGCTTAAGAAAGTCTCAATGTTATGTGATGGACAAAGGATATGATTCGGAAGAAATTCATGCCCTGGTAAGAGAAGAGATAAAAGCAGATTCAATTGTACCTTTAAGAGAAAGAAAAAGAAAGAGGATAGATGGAAAATATAGAAAGCGGTTACACACAAATTTTGATAATAACAGGTACAATAGAAGGAACTAGTAGAGAAAATAATATCTGTGATAAAAAGGAAATTTGGAGAAGTACTAAGAGCAAGAAGCTTTAGAAATCAAGTAAAAGAAGTAAAAGTTAAACTAATAGTGTAAAAGTGTAAAAAATAAACGGAAAAGTTATGGAGATAAATGTGGATTAAATCAAGTATTTCTACAGAGCCAATTTAACAGCCTGAAGCTTAAATATTTAGTTCCACAACTAGGATTTAATAAATTCAGTTTCCAGATATTAAAGCAAACTCTTAACCATTAAGAGACAAACGATCTCCTATGGAGTGTAAAAGCATCAGACTTTCTGCACAAAAA
>CAZCKG010000307.1:0-3426 GCA_964498825.1 uncultured Methanosarcinales archaeon | reverse complement strand
ATGCTTCACTCATCTGTAACAACAGGGACATTAATTTATATTAATTATTTATAGTCAAAAGATTAAAAATAAGTATTCTTATTTAATGTCGTGCATTTTTATTTTTTATTAATTAACTGTTCATTACATGATTTAGAATATCTATTCGGTTATCCGTTTAGTTATTTATTTAGTTTTTATTCAGCTATTTATTCAGTTATTTATAATTATGCCGTATGACCCTTTTTCCGTGACTGAAGATCTCATGGATGACTTAATCATTGAATTGAAAAACATAAGTTAAAACATTCTACTGTCTAATTGTAGTTTTTTTGAGGGAGCTTTATGTGCCCTATATACGCGTGTCACTTGGCCTTGTGACAAACTTCTCAGATGTCTATCAGTTTATGAACTTCCTCACCGAAATGACGTATGAATCGGAAACCAGAACTCTTAAGATAGGTAAAATAAGGAAACAGAGATAGGTAAAATATACAAAAAGGGTTAATTGTTCGAAATAATCATATTTCTCTAAGCACCCTGAATCCAAGACTATTGAGTTTCTGGTCCTGGGGCGAAAAAAGCCTTTCGGCGGACCTGCAGCACCCGGCATTTCCGTTCCAGCCTCCCCCTTTCCTTACTCGCACAGGAATGGATAAACCTGAAAATGAGCTTTCCCAGGCTCTTCCGTCTGCAGGAGCACCTTTGTAACTGATATGGTACTCGTCCTGAACCCATTCCCCTACATTTCCGTATATATCGTAAAGTCCTCGCTGATTTGGTTTTTTCAAGCCAGTGGGATGAGTTTCAAATCCTGAATTTTCAAGAAACCAGGTATATTCAGTAAGTTTCGATTCGTCATCTCCGAAGAAGTAACTTGTCGTAGTCCCATCCCTGGCTGCATATTCCCATTCTGCTTCAGTTGGAAGGCGATAGACAGAGCTGATGCAGTCATTTTCGGTCTTTTCAAGGCAGTTTAATTTTCTGAAAAAATCCTGGACTTCGACCCAGGAAACGTTCTCAACAGGGCGGTTTTTGCCTTTGAAGTATGATGGATTATTCTTCATAACTTTTTGCCATTGTTCCTGTGTAACTGGGTATTTTCCCAGGTAAAAGGGCTTTTTAATGGTTACTCTGTGCACGGGACCTTCCCAGAGTTTTCTGCGCTTTTCACGCAGTGGAGAGCCCATTCCAAATTCCCCTGCAGGAATAAAGATGAATTCCATAGAAAGTTCCATTTCTTCTGATCACCTGTAGTCGACTAAAAGACTCTTTTTAGAATCAATGTTCCTATCAACAGAAGATAATTATTATTTTCTTCTTTATTTTCTTTTTTCTTTCAATTTTACCTTTCTGAGACAAGCAAGCCTTGAATAAATGATAAATTTAAATCCAAAAGTATGTTAGAATTTAAAATAAAAAAGCTTTTAATATATTAACACACATGCAAAAGAATAGGTCTTAAGTGAGCATGATGAACGAGTCTATTATTAACCTTATTCTTCTTTCAGACCGAAGAAAAGATCTCCTGTTCCTTCTAAAAGAAGGGCCAAGAGACATTGATATAATAAAAGAAATACTTAGAGTAGATGCCAGCACCATTCAACCCCATATTAAAAAAATGAAATATGTAGGTTTGATAAATGAAAAAAATAAAGTTTACAGTTTATCAGAAATAGGGAAAATAATTGCCGAAAATCTGCAGCCGTTTCTTAATACTGCAGGGTTTTTTGAAGAAAATGCTGAGTACTGGAAGAGCCATGATTTAGACTCAATCCCTGAGTTTCTTTTAGAGAGAATTGATGAACTTGAGCATTCAGAAGTTCTGGAACCTGATGCCAGCCGCCTTGTTGAGACTCCAAAGACACTTCTGGAAAATATGTTGAAATCAAAAGAGATCATGACTTTCACATCTTATTTTCATCCTGAGGCTCCTTCTATTTATTTAGAGCTTGTGGAGAATGGAGCTGAAGTTACTCTCTGTGTAACTCAAAAAGTTGCAGAACGTTTATTCTCACGTTCTAGAGAAGAGACACTGGAGCTTATACGAGCCGAAAAATCGAAATTTTTAATTTCACGAAAGCCGGCAGCAATTCCCTCAGTTATTGTAACGGACTGTTTCCTTGCATTCAAACTTCTCGAAACTGACGGAAAGTTCAGGGATCAGCTAGTCTTTTGTTCTGGAGAAAAAGCCCTGATCTGGGGGAAAGAACTTTTTCAATACTGCGCAGAAGGAGCCAAACCTCTGGATGAAGAAGGTTTTCTGAGAATAATGGAATTAGAGCATTAGTGCTTCATTCTTTACATGGTTTAACTCTTGAGTTTGACTCAGGAACATAGTATATTAGCTGGATTTTCAGCCCCTGACTGTCTATCTCAGGCTCAAAAGGCACATACTCAAACCCGTACATACATCCTTCTTTTGCAGTTATTGCAGCTGCAAGCGCATCCAGTATGTCATCTTTTGCAAGATCCTTTCGCCTGTACCTTGAAAGGGCTGTTCCGACAAGTTCATCCGTAAACAGGCAAATATTTCCAAGTGTTTTTTTCCTTTCAATAAAACCTTCAGAACTTTTTTTAGAATACTTCATGGGATAACCTGCAAAAGTCTGAAAGCAGATTTCAGGCCCCACTTCCTTTATTTTTTCTATGAAGATTTCATTTTCAGTCAGAAAGCCGTCCACATCCCGGATTTTGGGAACTATATTCCAGGCCTGCTTAGATATGCGTTTTCCGGTAAGCTTTTCATTGAGCTCACTGGCTTTTTCGTAGGTTTCGGCATACACAGCTTCCCTGCAGGGTACGGGAAAGATACTGGACTTACGGGCTTTTAAGATCCTGCGGGCTCCAAGGTCAGAAAGCCGTTCCCCGCTGCCTCCGGCCTTTAAGCCAATAGGGATGTCGATAAGGATGAGAGGCTCAGCCTGTTCATATCCCTTTTTTAAAAAATCGATAAGGGAAGAAAACTTTGGGAAAACTCCGATTTCCCATTCACAGCTTTTCTCACTCTTTTTCTCATTTTGCATAGTCAGGAATACTGTAAACCAGCCTGCACTGCATCCGTCAACTCCGACAAAAACCCTTTTGTTCATACTTGCAGTTGAAGATAGGGACTTAAAAGGCTTTTCTTGAAGATTAGATGTGAGAAGCGGTTAATTAGCAGGCGTGTTGGTAGTAAAGAGGTGTTAGTAGTAAAGATCTGTTTGGGAAAAAATCAAATTTGTATAAGAGCTCTCTTTTAACCATATTCGCTCCAGATTTTTATTTTTATTATAGAGAGATGATTATTGGAATATTAAGAAAACTGTAAAGTATATATCATATATTTTAATTCAAGTATCGCTTTTTATTTTTATTCCGCCCTCAACTTTTTTATTAATTTCAATATTTACATGCTTTTTGTGGCTATAAATTTTCGGGAAGTTTAAAATAGGCTTAATACAATAT
>CAZCKG010000306.1:0-3434 GCA_964498825.1 uncultured Methanosarcinales archaeon | reverse complement strand
CTCAATTTAGCTTTCCTCTACTTTTTTTCTTCCCATCTCAAAAGCCCTAATATTAACTTCAATTGTCTTTTGCGGCACAAGGGCTTTCACGTTTTCAAGCAAGGTGTCTTTTGGAATGGGCAGATAACCTGAAACCGCTCCTACCATTGCCACATTCATTGCTAATCTGCTGCCTGCCTCATATGCCAGTTCATCGGCATTGAAGGCTTTAACTATATATTTTTCAGAAAGGACATCAAGAATTTCCTGTACATCAGGATATTTTGCAAGACCTGATGTGACAGTAATAGGGAGCACAGGCTGGGTGTTTACAATTACAATTCCACCATCTTTCAGGAAATCGAGATAGCGGACTGCTTCCATAGGTTCAAGGGCGAGCATGAGATCAGCACCTTTATTAGGAATCATGGACCCAAAATCTTCACCAATCCTGATATGGTTTACAACCGAACCTCCACGCTGGGCCATACCATGTGTTTCTGCAGCCCTGATAGGCAGCCCTGCAGCAACTGCAGCTTTTCCGATAATATCCGAAGCGAGGATCGCACCCTGTCCGCCGACTCCAGTTATAAGGAGATCGAATTTTTGCTTCTTAGCCTGGTTCATTTCTTCACCTCCTGGATAGCATCAAACTTGCAAATCTGGGAGCAGACCCCACACCCACTGCAGAGAGCAGTGATCACAGCGCATTTGTTTATCTCGTCAAACTCGATTACCGGACAGCCGAATTTTACACATTGTTTGCAACCTTCGCATTTCTCAGGGTCAATTATATAAGGAACTCGTTTTATTCCTGCTCTCTTTCCCGATATTACGCAGGGCTGTTTTGCAATGACCACAGCCGTACCTTTGAATTCCTTTGCAGCTTTGAAGGCTTCCTGTGTTTCTTCAAGCCTGTATGGATCAACAACAGACACAAATCTGGCTCCCATTACTTTGCAGAGTTCTGCAAGCGAGACCTCTACTGTTGATTCTCCAGTCACTGTAAAACCTACACCTGGATTTGGCTGGTGCCCTGTCATGGCTGTAATGCGATTATCGAGAATAGTGACTGTAATATCGGCTTTATTGAATATCGCGTTCAAAAGAGAATTTATTCCTGTATGGAAAAAGGTTGAGTCTCCTATAGAACAGCAGATAGGGCGTTTTTCTCCTGCATGGTAGAGCCCTGAAGCAATACTTATGCTTGAGCCCATGCAGAGCGTTGTCTCAACAGTCCCGCTCTGAATTCCAAGGGTATAGCAGCCTATATCGCTTGGATAAATGGCATCCTTTCCAAAGACCTTTTTCATTGAGTAGAAAGTTGCTCTGTGAGAACAGCCTGCACAGAGAGCAGGCGGGCGTGGGGCTAGCTCAAAAACAGGATCAAGAGATTCAGGTTCTACTTCAAGATCAAAAACTTTCTTAAGGCTCTCAAGAAAAACACTTACATCCAGTTCCCCTTCCCTCGGGACAAAACCACCAGTTTTTCCAAAAATCGAGATAGCCAGTCCTGCCTCCTGAGCAATTAACTTTACCTGCTCTTCAACGACAGGTTCCAGCTCTTCAAACACGAGAACAGAATCTACAGTTTTAAGCAGTTCAAGAATTAGTTTTTTAGGAACCGGATAAGTTCCTACCTTCAGGAAGGAAGCATCAATTCCAAGCTCAACAAGAGCCTCTTTTGCGTATACTGAAGCAATGCCTGCTCCTATCACTCCTAATTTTGCACCTTCCTTGAGTTCTAAGGAGTTCCAGGGAGATTCGGAAAGAGCATCTTCAATCGGCTGCTGGATAGAAAGAAGATGAGTATGGCGTGATCGGGCGTTTTTCGGTAACATGACCCAGCGGTCAAGAAGTTTTTCAAAATTGGGGTTCCGCTTTTCTGTAGATATTTCTCCAAGTTCGATATCGGATTTCCCATGCGAGATTCTGGTTGTTGGCCTGAAGATAACAGGAACTTCAAATTTTTCCGAAAATTCGAAAGCATAAGGAAGCATATCCTTTGCTTCCTGTGGAGTTGAAGGGTCAAAACAGGGCACAAGGGCAAACTGAGCATACCTTCTGGTATCCTGCTCGTTCTGAGAAGAATGGCAAGAAGGATCGTCAGCTACAATTGCAATCAGTCCGCCTTTTGTCCCAGCATAGGCAAGAGTCATAAAAGGGTCAGCTGCAACATTTAATCCTACATGTTTCATTGTCACTGCAGAACGGACACCTGCCCAGGACCCACCAACTGCCACTTCCATTGCCACTTTTTCGTTAACTGACCACTCAATATGGTAGTCCCGGTCTTCCAGGCAAGCAAGCGTGTCTATAATTTCTGAAGAGGGGGTTCCGGGATAGCCTGCAATAAGCTGCACCCCTCCTTCAAGAAGTCCACGAGCAATTGCCACATTTCCAAGCATGTACTCACGCATTGTCATGATTACTGTCTCCAGTATTTATATTTTAATAGAAAAATACAATTAATAAAACATTGTAACAATTTTTAATATAGTTAGAATTCTGTCAGAGTCAATAATTTGAAGCCATAAAGCAGACAAGACAAATAAAACCTGTTATCCACAAACCAGGTAAAACTCTTGCATTATTCAAAATAACATGATCAATAATATACTTTCGGATAATTGTTCCGAAATTCTCCCCGAGAATACACTTCAGATAATTGTTTTGAATTTTGGTTCGAACCCTGAGCATGAAAAAATAAGTGACAGGAAGTAGAAAAATACTTTTGGAAACAGATTAAGAACAGACCGTCCAATAAATTTTACTGAACAGGCCAGAACAACATTAATACCGTCTCCTGTCAAGCTTTTCCTGCTCGAAGAGCGGCACTTACGTAGACCTGAAAAAAGATGAATGGTAGAGCAAAACCTCAACCATACAAGTTCCTGTAACATACAAATTCCTGTAATTTAGAACAATACTCTCATAAGTTAATATTCTCAGAGTTCAATTCTCCTATTTTTCTCCAGAAAATCTGCAAGCTTTGCAATTTCTTCCATCTCGAAGTTAAGTTCCTCTCCTTTAAGGGAAGCTTTAAAAACTTCTCTTTTTGCCGGAATTTCAGCCACGACGTTTACGCAGTTTACAGAACTTAGCATCTCCGCCCTGATGTCAGGTTCGACCTTGTTAAGCACAAAATAGACACTGCATCCACATTGTCCTCCAAGCTCACCGAATTTCTTTGAAAGTTTAAAGGATTCGTAAGACGGGTCGATAACTACCAGGATGAGATCAAAGTCCTTATCCACTCCACGTCCAAAGTGCTCAGTTCCAGCTTCAGTGTCTACAATTACTACATCATCTTTTCCAAGATCTAGATTCTCGAGAAACTCTCTGGTCAGGACTCCCATAGGACAGGCACATCCTTCTCCAAATTCATGGATTTTTCCAACAGCCATCAGTTTGAGATTTCCTTTTTCTTCAACAAATTCCGAAGGAAGATCGGA
>CAZCKG010000305.1:0-3444 GCA_964498825.1 uncultured Methanosarcinales archaeon | reverse complement strand
ACAATGTGGAAAAATATATCTCTCTATTCGAAAGAGAAGTATTACTTCCTATTTTACAAATAAATCTGTAAAAAAGCGATTTCAAAATATTTTGAACTAACTATTAAATACTAATATTATCATAATATATACATAATATCAAGTTAACAGTGTTAACATACAAATGTACAGGCAAAAATGGTAGAGGTGTATGCTGTGGAAAAATCCGTAGTATCTAAATTATCCTTTCTGAATCGTTACTTAACCCTTTGGATTTTTCTGGCTATGTTTATTGGTGTAGGGCTGGGTTTTGTTTATCCGGAATTTGCAGAATTCTTGAAACGTTTGTCCATAGGAACCACATCCATTCCTATTGCTATTGGTTTGATAGTCATGATGTATCCTCCACTTGCAAGGGTCAAATATGAGGAATTAGGCAAAGTATTCAAGAACCATAAAGTTTTGGGCTTATCCTTACTGCAAAATTGGGTAGTTGGCCCGATTCTAATGTTCATCCTGGCTATTCTATTTCTCAGATACTATCCAGAATATATGGTGGGTGTTATTTTAATAGGCCTGGCCAGATGCATAGCCATGGTAATCGTCTGGAATACTCTGGCAGATGGAGATAATGAGTATGCTGCTGCGCTTGTTGCCTTTAACTCCATCTTTCAGCTTGTCTTCTACTCCGTTTTTGCCTATTTTTTTATAACTTTACTTCCCGAGTGGCTTGGACTTAGTGGTATGGAAATAAATGTCTCAATTGGAGAAGTTGCCCAGAGCGTTGCCATTTATCTGGGGATTCCTTTTGCTGCTGGGTTTTTAACCCGTTACTTCTTACGCCCTTCAAAAGGAGCCGAATGGTATGATGGAAAATTCATTCCTATAATAGGTCCGATATCACTTTATGCTCTATTATTTACTATCATTGTAATGTTCTCTTTAAAAGGGGAATATATCGTTACTCTACCAATGGATGTAGTAAGGATTGCAATTCCTTTGTTAATCTATTTCATAGTTATGTTCAGCGTTTCCTTTTTAATTTCCAAAAAAATGGGGGTAAATTACGAGCAGACAACATCCCTTGCATTTACTGCGGCCAGTAATAATTTTGAACTTGCAATTGCAGTAGCAGTGGCAGTTTTTGGCATCAACTCGGGACAGGCTTTTGCAGCAGTCGTAGGTCCTCTGATTGAAGTACCTGTAATGATCGGACTTGTAAATGTCGCGCTCTACTGGAAAAAAAATTATTTTAAGAAAAGCTAAATTAATTTAATAAAGGTCTGGGATACTAAATTATATACAAATGTTCATTGAGTCCGAAAATTGCTTCTTTTCCTTTTTGTATTTATATTTGCCTTTTGTATTTTTAAGGAAATAGAGCGTGTTCTTTTATTGGGCAATCCATTTTTTAATGTCTTTTTCATCAGGAATTTTGCCTGCAAGTTTTACGTCTCCATCAATAACAACTGCAGGAGTGACCATAACACCATAGCTCATGATTTTTTCGATATCCTCAACTTTAACCACTTCAGCTTCAATACCACTTTGCTTCAGTACTTTTTCAATTATTTCTTTTGTCTTTTTGCATTTAGAGCATCCTGTACCGAGAACTTCTATTTTCATATTTTTCCTCCTTATTTTATTAATTGAATTTCTATCTACTTTTACGTTATTTAGTACATCTATTTATAAATATTAGATAAGTCAACTGATTTACAACAGCATATTGAATAAATATCCTGTAAATATAATTGAAACTGCCACTATTGAAACAAAGATAACAATCAACTCTTTTTTCAGTACCTTTCTGAGAATAATCATTTCAGGCAGAGATACGGCTGTGACAGACATGAGAAAGGCCAGGGCGGTTCCTACCGGAAGCCCTTTTCCAATAAGACTTTCTACAATAGGGATCATTGCCATAACATTCGAGTAAAGGGGTACCCCAATAAGGACGGCAATAGGCACTGCAAGCAGATTGTCCTTACCAGCGTATTTTTCGAGAATGCCTTCAGGTGCATATCCATGGAAAATGCCTCCTATAGTAACTCCTATTATTACATAGAGCCATACTCTGCCCACGATATCTTTTACGCTTTCAAAGGCGTATTCTGCTCTTTCTTTCACTGTTAGTTTCTCATCTCCAGTACTTTGCTTTCCTACTTTCATCTTATATACAAAATCCTCTACATATTTTTCAAGTTTCAGGAGACCAATTAGGTAACCGCCCAGAACGCCAAGTACAACTCCTGATATAACGTAAATTACAGTAGCCTTAAGGCCAAGAGTTGCCCACAGAGCAGCCACAGCAGCTTCATTTACAAGAGGAGAAGTGATCAAAAAGGCGAAAGTAACTCCTAGGGGGACTCCAGCCTCCACAAACCCTATAAAGATAGGAACAGACGAACAAGAACAAAAAGGAGTTACTGTTCCTATAAGAGATGCAAGAAAATAATACCTGAGTCCTTGCTTGCTTCAGAGAACCTGCCTTGTTCTTTCGGGGGTGATATATGTCCTTAGAAAGGAAACAACAAAGATCATTACAGCTAGAAGGACAAAAATTTTCATTACGTCAAAGATCACAAAATTAACACTGGATGCGAGACGTGTATCTGGGGCGATCCCGAAGACCTCATATGTCAGTTTATCAGCAATCCATTGAAGGGGATAGAAAATGTCAACCATTTTTGGATCCTTCTTTTATGAATTCATAGTTTTTACAGTTTCATCTTCAAATATATCAATATACATTGATATTGGGTGCACTATATAAACATTCCTATAAAGCCTGAGATATTAAAGTTATTCTGATCCCGGAAATATTCGTTCTAGTCAAAGGATTTTCCCGGTATATTTTCGAAAATAAGTCAATAAATTTGCTGAATAGCTGAAAAATAAAAGACATTATATGAAAAATATTCCTTTGAAAAAGACTCTGAAAGGCATAATGGGTGTGAATCGTCGACTTGCGGAAAAGAAGATTTTTCTTCACACATAAACGACCAGTAAGTTTAAAATGAAATGAATTCCTGAATATGAATGCAATAGTACAAAGTTTTATTCTTCAAGGGCTTCCAGAATTTTCCTGATTTTTTCATTCTTTATAGAATAAAGCCTCATTTTCCCATCCTTTCTCACTTTAATTATTCCCCAATCCTGCAATTTCGCGAGATGCATTGAGGTATTGGACTGAGTCTTACCGATTATTTCTGGGATCTCACAGGCACATAACTCTCCTCTGTTACCGTATTTATTTTCTGTAGATTTGCTTTCAGATTCAATTAGAGCCTTAATAATTCTGTACCTTGTATCTTCGCTCAGGGCTTTAAAAATCTGTATATTATCTTCATTAATCATATCAAGAATCATTGAATTTGCAAAACTATATATATGTTTCTGAGTCCGAAATTAGTGGTTCAGCTCACATTAGTGGTTCAGCTAACAATCCTCTCTAACGATGTT
>CAZCKG010000304.1:0-3449 GCA_964498825.1 uncultured Methanosarcinales archaeon | reverse complement strand
AAAGACAAAACTAAAAAATCTGGGTTAGATGTGGACTCTATATAAAAAAGTAAAAGGGAATTGAAAGTTTGAAAGAACCCCACGAATTAAAATAAGTTACTGGCCGGTTAATAAAAGTTGTTTGAGCCTGAGAAATAATGCTCGAATTTGGGAACTCGGATATGTCCAGACATGGTTTTTTGTTATGCTGATGATACATTATTCAAAGTTGCTTTTCCGGGACCGTGGTCCCAGAAATTTACAGCTTTTACTCGCAACTTTTATTTATTTGTCCCCTATGTTATCCGTAAACATTGTATAAATCAGGCTTTTATGCTATTTTTATATAGTTACTTCTTGTTTTTGTCCCGCTTCCAGCTGCATTGCTTGCCGTAAGCGTTACCGTATAATTTCCTGCTTTTGAGTAAGTATGCCTTGGGCTCCGGACTGTTGAATAGGTTCCATCTCCAAAACTCCAGTTCCACGCAGTTGGGGACCCTGTACTTGAATCCGTAAAACCGATAGTGAGAGGAGCAGTTCCTGAAGTTCGTGAACCCCAGAAGCTTACAACAGGTTTTGTTACGGTTTCTGTCACTTTTATATAACTTGCCTTTGTTGTCGAATTACTGCCTGCAGAATTACTTGCTGTAAGTGTTACTGTATAGTAACCTGATTTTGAATAGGTGTGTACCGGATTCTGCTGGGTCGAATAGGTTCCATCTCCAAAACTCCAGTTCCATGTGGTCAGTGTTCCTGTACTCTTGTCAGTGAAAGCCACATGTAAAGGTAAGTTTCCGGAAGTAACATTACTGCTGAAACCAGCAACTGGATTCAGTATAGTTGCTGTCACCTTTATGTAATCAGTTCTTGTTTTCATCCCGCTTCCAGCTGCATTACTTGCGGTAAGTGTTACCGTATAATTTCCTTCTTTTGAGTAAGTATGCCTTGGACCCTGGACTGTTGAGTACGTTCCATCTCCAAAACTCCAGTTCCATGCAGTTGGTGTTCCTGTGCTTGCATCAGTAAAGCCGAGAGTCAGGGGAGCCGTCCCTGAAGTTCGTGAGCCCCAGAAGCTTACGACAGGTTTTTGTGTTGTATTATTCGCTGTCACTTTTATATAATTCGATTTTGTTGCTGTATTAGTTCCTGCATTACTGCTTACTGTAAGTGACACTGTGTAATTTCCTGCCGCAGAGTAAGTATGTACTGGATTTTTGCTTGTCGAATAAGTTCCGTCTCCAAAATTCCATTTCCATGTGCTGGGTGTTCCTGTGCTTTTATCAGCAAAACTGACAACAAGAGGGGAACTTCCTGAGCTTATATTGCTGCTGAACGCTGCAACAGGAAGTACCGGCTCAGGGGAGTTCGGATCAACGAGAGGGAAGGAGTCTGTATATTTGCTGCCCATTAAGTTCTTGTAAACAGAATCGGAAATTCCGTCTCCATCTTTATCCACCGCAGTCTGCGAAAATCCTTTACCGTCAGGTTTTGCCCAGAAGTTGCCTCCTATATAGGGTCCGCCGACGATGTTAGTACCTGCGGTTTTTGTAATATAATAGATGTTTCCGGTTCCATTTCGGATAGTCATACTGGTGTCATTGAAGTAATTATTGTAAATCAGATTCCTATCACTTCTGCCGCAGACAAAAAGACCGAAGACACTATTGTTTTGGATAATATTGCGTGAGAAGATATTATCATCAGAAGTGCCAAAATAAATTCCTCTTTGACTTTCAGAAGCAATATTTCCTGAGACAATATTATTCGTAGAATATTGAAGTGCAATTCCATATTCTCTACTATCAGCAATATTATTCTTTAATACCGCATTCCCATTGGACCTGAGGAGAAAGATTCCACGCGCATTGTTCAAAAATTTGTTGTTCTCAACCGTACAGTTACTGGCTGAAGACAGATTGACTCCTACGCAACTGAATCTGGTTGAGCCAACAATCTTGAATCCGGTGATTTTTATATTGTTTCCTTGTAAAAGAAATATATTGCCAAAACTCTTTGCCTGGATTATGGTATTATCAGGGTTTCCGGATTCCGATCTGAGCGTAAGATTTCCTTTGGTGATTTTAATATTCTCTGAATAGTTACCTGCTTTTACTGTAATTATGTCACCAGGACTTGCATTGTTCACAGCAGTTTGTATTGAATTTCCTGGCTGAACAAAAATTTCAGCCGCGTTTCCGAGTCCTGGAATTGAAACTAAAATAAGAAGAGCTAAGAGTAGCATTGTTAACTTACTTATTCTGATTCCTCCGTTCATTTAAGAAAAATTGAGGGGGGAACTCATATTATCAGCAAAGTTTGTGCAATTCACAATTTCATATAAATATACACTCAATATCCATTAACATAAAATGTGAAACCGGATACTTAATCAAAGAATTTACTCCCCCATATGAAATTCTTTGAGGCCAATATCTCACCCGAGAATGGATATTAAATATAAGATAATATAGACATGATAAACAATATAAATATGTTGGTTTTTAAAATAATGCCTAAATATAATAAAAAAGGGTCACTAAATGGCAGAAAATTATTTTATTTGGAGAAATTATCATTTATTAAATTATTATAGAGGCAAAATGGAAAAAATTAGTGTGGATAGAGGTAACTGCCGGATGAAAACCAAGCTGGAGAAATAAAATTTAAACTGAAGAGTTAAGTCAAAAATTTAGGATCAAAGGGGAATAAATAGGCTTGAGAAAGAAAAACTTGACATAAAAGAGAAAATAGCACCGGATTTAATGGAAAAGTGGCAGTTGATTAAAGGAAAAAGTAATTTTACTTTAAGAAAAAAAATTGTCTAAATATAAAAGAAAAATAATTGATGGGATAGCGCGGATTTGAACCGCGGTCCAAGCGTCCCAAACGCTCGAGGATGGACCAAGCTACCCTACTATCCCAAGGGTACTTCCTCTCAAAGGTTATTATCCTTTATATAGGTTTCGTTAGAACATGAGCCTGTTATTCATAAGAATAGAAACTTCTCCTATTCTGTGTACTTCCGAGAAGTTTTTGCTGAGCTTATTTTGCTGAGCTTATTAAATTCAATCCCAGCGCTGATAAATTTCATTTTCTATTCCCAGAAGGTCAAGAGCTCTTCCTACCATAATATTTATGATATCATCCAGAGTTTTTGGCCTTGAATAGAAGCCAGGACATGCCGGAAGAATGCTCGCTCCTGCTTTTTTTGCCTTAAGCATATTTTCAAGATGTATGAGGTTCAGGGGAGTTTCGCGAGTCATTAAAATAAGTTTTCTCTCCTCTTTCAGGCATACGTCTGCAGCTCTTGTGAGAAGCGTATCCGATACACCATTTGCAATTGCAGCAAGGGTCTTCATGCTGCAGGGGGCAACAACCATTCCTGCTGTCCTGTAAGAGCCGCTTGCAATAGGCGCAGAAAAATCTTTCTGGGAATAGCTCCAGGTTGCAAGTTTTTCTACTGCAAGGGG
>CAZCKG010000303.1:0-3450 GCA_964498825.1 uncultured Methanosarcinales archaeon | reverse complement strand
AGAATTTGTTCTGGAAAATGTGTGCTACCTCAGATATGTGTTGTCATTAGTCATTAAAATCCTTGAGTGCCAGGAAGGTGAAAGAAAACTCAAGAACAGAACTCATTCTCTGGGAAATCTACTCCAATCCATACCTGATCCGGCTTATTTTAGAAACATATGTGACAGAACAGAAATTAATGGTTTTATAGGAAGAGAAGGAGACTTCTTGAACAAAGAGCTTACAGAGAATCCCTTATTTGAAGTAGAGAAAATAATCCATGAAGATTTTCCTTCGGCTGTTAAAGAAAAGAATATCCTAATTTTAAATGAAGATACAGGGCTTACAGAAGCAGTGCAGGAAAGAAATAGATTAAAGAAAAGTGAAGAAGCTTTAAAAATTTCCCCTGAAGTACAGAAAGTACTGTGGAGCGTAATTAATAACAGTCCTGCAGTAGTTTTTTTGTGGAGAAATGAAAAGAACTGGCCTGCAGATTTTGTTTCTGAAAACATTTCTCAGTTCGGGTATACAGTTGAGGATTTTACATCCGGCAAATATCTTTACGGGAGTATTATCCATAGAGAAGATATAGATAGAGTAAGGACAAAGCTTGCTCACTACATTAGAGCCGGTTATGAGGATTTTAGAATTGAGTACAGAATATATACAAAAGATGGAAAACTCCGCTGGGTCGATGAGAGAACTTTCATTCAGCGAAATAAGGCTGGAGAGGCCACCTATTTTCAGGGTGTCGTCATTGATATTACCGAGAGAAAAATTGCGGAAGAAGCCTTCATCAAAGCTGAAGAAATGCGAAAAAAAGAAATTAGTCACCGGATTAAGAACAATCTTCAGATAGTCTCTTCTTTGCTTGATCTACAGGCCGAAAAATTCAGCGACATAGAAGTTATTGAAGCTTTTAGAGAAAGTGAAAACCGAATACAGTCAATGTCCCTTATACATCAGGAACTTTGTGAGTCCGGAAAACTTGATTCCCTTGATTTTTCTTCCTATCTCAGCAAATTAATAGAAGATTTAACCAGGGTATATAATACAGAAAATCACAAAGTTCTGGTAACTATGAACATCAGAAGTATCTTCCTGGGGGTCGATACCGCAGTTCCTCTGGGTATTGTAATAAACGAACTATTCACAAACTCTCTCAAATATGCTTTTTCAGAAGAAAGCTGCGGAAAAATCTGTATTTCACTATTCAGAGAGAAGGACAAACAAGAGAAAGACGGGAATGACATATCAGGTGAAACTTTTTCTCCCAGTGCTCCGTATCTTAAAAGTTCTCCTTCTGTTTCCAGGACCTATGAGACCTTAACGCTTGTTTTTGAAGATAACGGAAAGGGTTTTCCTGAAGAAATCGATCTCAAAAACCCAGATACTCTGGGTTTGCAGCTTGTAAATACTCTCGTTGAACAAATAGAAGGAAGTATAGATCTTGAGAGAGGCAGAGGTACAAAATTCACTATAAAATTCAAAGGAGAAATTTATGAAAAAAGCTGAACAGGACTCAGGATAATAAAGACTAATGACATGGGAAAAAGAAGACAAAAATGGAAAAAAAGACAAAAATAACTCCTTTGTAAGCTTAATAACTCTAAAAGCAAAATAATTCCTTTGAGAGCCTGTAGTAAATAAAGAATTCAAGATCTTATATAACAGTAATTTAAGATATTATGTATCCAGATAGATTTTATATTAATATCAGATTTTTTGAATTAAAGAACAATAGAAGGTATACTTTCTAAATTGAGAATGTAAGAAAAAAGAATTTGCCTTTAATAAAAGAATTTGCCTTTAATAATACATCACACGGGGAGTGGGTATGATGGAAGGGAGTTTTTTTAAAAAAATACTGGTTGCAACGGACGGCTCTGAAAATGCCGCAAAAGCGGCTTCTTATGGAGTAAATATCGCAAAGTCAACAGGAGCGGAAGTTTATGCAGTTTACGTTGTTTCTACTCAACATGCTGTAACTACGCGATCGGTTAAAGGCTGGAGTGACTCATTTGAAGAATACCTAACCAATATTGGAGACTCTGCACTTGAATACGTGGAAAAACTCGGAAAAGAATCAGGAGTTAAAGTTCAGCCTGTAATTCTGAAAGGAATTCCGGCTGAAAGAATTCTTGATTATACTGAGGAAAAAGGAATTGACCTGATAGTCTTGGGTACACAGGGCCTCACAGGCGTCAAGAAATTTCTTATCGGCAGTGTCTCAGAGAATGTGCTAAGGTACTCGAAGGTTCCCGTGATGATAATTCGATGAAAGCAGGCCGTAAAGGCCTGCTAATTTGGCCTGCTAATTTTTGCTGTTAATTTTTTATTGTAATTTTCTTTGTTAATACGCGGGGCCTTTCCATGAAATCATAGCTTTTCAACCCCCGAAATTATTGACTTTTCAATCTTCAAAAATTCCGGACCCTTTGAAAATGTCTTTTGCTTCTTCGAAACTAAGGTCTTCGGGAGGCACAATAATATTGGATTCAAGGATTTCTTCAGCTCGGACCATCTCTCCTTTTTCCCTTATCTCAGAAACCAGTTTCACAAGCTCTTTTCTGAACTCTTCGACTTTTCCTTCCATAACCAGGGTCACAATCCGGTTATCTATCAGATTAAGATCACTGCAGAGGGCTTCAGACACTCGATACTGGCCTTCCCCCATTATTCTGACTATCATTTTCAAACCTCCTTTCTCTCTTCTTCGCCTTTGACTTCTTCCCCTGCTGTTTTCTTTTCCGGTCCTTTTCCGGCGTCTGCCTTAAGCCTGGCTAGCTCGGATTCTACATTACTCTGAGCACTGATTTTTGCAAGTTCCCTATCTATTTCGTCCCTGCTGCCAGTAAGGTCTTCGAGTGTGCCGGCTTCCATAAGCTCATCAATTGCCGCAGCCCGAGCCTTCATTTCCTCTGTTTTATTTTCGGCTCTTTCAAGAGCGAGTCCCACATCTGCCATTTCTTCACTGATTCCGGTGACAGACTCATTAATTTTTACCTGGGCTTCAGCTGCTGAGTACTGAGCTTTGATGGATTCTTTCCTCGTCCTGAAAATTTCTACTTTTGTTGAAAGGCGCTTCTCTGATTCTACCAATTTTTCCTGCTGCCTGTCAAGTTCTTCAATTTCCCTGTCAATATTCTCTACCTGCTGAGTAAGGGCAGCTTTTCTCTCAAGGGCCAGCCTTGCAAGGTCTTCTCTGTTAGCTTCAATTGCATCTTTTGCCTGCCTTTCAAGTTTGTCCTTGTTCTGCATAAGTTTAGCGCGCTGAAGTTGGAGGCGCTTTTTTGAGCTTGCAACTTCTGCAACTCCTCTTTTTACATTCTGAAGGAGTTCCAGTTGCTTCTCATAAGAATAATCAAGTGTTTCGCGAGGATCCTCCATTCTGTTAAGCACTTTGTTCATTTTCGACTTAAATACGGTTTCCATCCTTGTAAATAATCCCATGTGTTTTCCCCTTTAGT
>CAZCKG010000302.1:0-3457 GCA_964498825.1 uncultured Methanosarcinales archaeon | reverse complement strand
GATTTTAAAATCATTTTTATGAATTGATTGTTAGAGACTGTGGACATAAGGAATAATAAGGGTGTCTAAAAGTTATAATGTTTGGAACTCAATCAGATCCAAAAGGGGTGATTGAGGTCAAAAATTTAGATCGTCCAAAAGACGATTGAATTTCGCAGTAAGAGTATTCTAAAAAAGAACTAAAAAAGAAGAATAAGGTTCTGTGCAATCTTTGAAAGTTGAACAATTATCTTGGTCTGATACTAAGTAAAAAACACTCAAACCTGAAATTTATTTTTATAATACTTTCAAGAGTAAACACAGTAAAAAATCTCTAAATCGGAGTTACGCGGTTGAAGGATAAAATCGATTACAGGCAACCTCATTGGAAAATCTCACCTGAATCATTAGATTTAAACAGTTAAGTCTCTATTGTTGCTGTTTTTCAGTTCGACTGTGTAAGTCCTACTTATAATATTTCACGATCCCGTATTTTAATTAATAAATTACAATTATTTTATGAGGGGTTCTACTTTGACCGAAATAGATGTAATCTTAAACGATTATCGCAGCAGCTATGGAAAGACGGCTGAAGAAATTCGCGAAGGCATTGATGAAGGCTTCAGCGAAGGGTATAGAGAAGGTATAAAGCAGGGATTCATAGACGGCGTAAAAGAGTGCATGGCTACGGGCTTTAGCAACATCGAAGTGAAAAGCACAGAAGAGACTCTTAAATGTGCCTTTGAGACAGCCTCAGATGAGGCTGTAAATGTCTCGATCACTCGGGCTGTCAGTAATAAATACAGGGAGAAAATTGGTCCTTCTTTTAAGAAGAAAATGGAAGAAGCATGTAATAACGTAGTCGAAGATATAAGAAAGGCTGATTTCGAGCTGGAGAAAATTTCTGCTTTTGAATTAAAAATCTGTGTTGATGCTTCAGTTAAAAAGATTAAGGAATGCATTGACAGTGCCTTTGAAGGTATAAGAGAATATCTCCCGGAAAATTTGGTATTCGGGAGCATTTTCAATGGCTTGCAGGATGGTTTTGATAACGATCTGGAGGAAAAGCTGAAAGCTTGCGAGATAAGGATCTGCAAAGAGATTGACAACAAAATCTGCAACAGGCAGGTGGATTATGAGTGATATTAAATCGGATGTAAAGGAAACCGTAAAGGCTTTCATTCAGACACTTGTCAGCATCCTGGTCAGGGAAGCTACTAAGACGATAATTAAAAACCTGACCGAACGACAGAAAAAGAGATTTGAAGACAGGATTAAAGATATGTCGGATGATCAACTCGGACAATATTTAGATGAAAATCCTTATTTCAAAGATTCACTGGAAAATGCTCTAAAGTTATTGGGTAGTACTCAGTCAGCAAAGGAAACAGTATCCTTAATGGAAAAATTACAGTCGGTTTACGAAGGCACTCCTATCAAGAAACCGATAAGCTCCTTTATCTGGCCAGCTCCTAAAATAATCTTTGTGACAGTAGTCGGTGTAGCGTTATTGGCCACGATCGCCGTTCAAGCATTCTCGGAAAACCCCGATAATAACACCTCCCTTCTCGATAATAATTCCACATTCCTTTTCGATAATAATACCACTTCCACACAATCACCCGTGGCAAACTTCACTACCAACGTCACTAATGGTAGCTCACCCCTTACTGTTCAGTTTTCAGATTTGTCAGAAAATGCAAAAGAAAGGAGCTGGGACTTTGGAGACGGAAATAATTCTAAAGAGTTAAATCCTGTACATACTTACTTTGCAAAAGGAAACTATACAGTTAACCTTACTGCAATCAATGGAACAAAGACAAATTCAGCAATTGCAACAATAACAGTTCTGGAAATGCCGGTACAACCAATATTAGAAGGGTCGATGTCGGGTCCATCAAAGCCGGCAGAACCATTAGATTCAGGGGAGAGTACACTTCCTGTAGCAAACTTCAGTACCAATATCATATCTGGTTATGCTCCCCTTACTGTACAGTTTAATGACAGTTCTCAAAATGCGACTTCCTGGAGCTGGGACTTTGGAGATGGTCAGATATCTTCAGCTCAGGACCCGATTAATACGTATTATTCTGCTGGAACTTATACAGTTAGCTTGATTGCTAGTAACGCTAACGGTTCCAATATCTCGACAAAATCAAATTTGATTTCAGTTGATAAAACAACTCAAACACTTAACTGGAATAACCCAGCTGACATAACCTACGGAACAGCACTTAGTACAACGCAGTTAAACGCATTTTCTTCGGTCCCCGGAACCTTTGCTTATACTCCATCTGCAGGAACTGTATTGAGTGCAGGTTCCCATATATTGCACGTAGCTTTTACTCCCAATGATACTGCAAATTACCCCAATGCATCAAAGGATATTACAATCAATGTCAAGCCAGTTGCTCCTACAATTAACTGGAGCAATCCTGATGACAGGATCTACTGGGAATCAATAGAGGAATGGAACGTATATGATGGGGAAGTAATACGAGGAGTATTAAACGCGGAATTCCTGGGTATAGATGGAAATCCGTTACCTGGAAACCATACCTATACGCCAGCAACAGGAACTGTACTGAGTGTAGGCACACATACATTGCATGTTGATTTCACACCTGCTGATACTGCAAATTACACTAATGCATCAAAGGATGTTACAATCAATATCCTGCAAGCGACTCCGGTTATTTACTGGACTTATCCTGGAGCCATAACATATGGAGAACCAATAATGGAACCTGAAGTGGATGAAGAGGGTGACGTACTACCAGGGGTATTAGATGCGGAATTCGTAGGCATGGATGGAACTCCGTTACCTGGAAATTATTCCTATACTCCAGAAGCAGGAACTGTACTGAGTGCGGATACACATACATTGCATGTTGATTTCACACCCACTGACACAGCGAACTACACCAATGCATCAAAGAATGTCACAATCAATGTCATGCAAGCGACTCCTGAGATTACCTGGAATTTCCCTAATGAAATATACGACAATACACCATTGCTTTCTCAGGTATATGCACAGGCTAATGTAGCTGGAACTTTTGTCTATTTAGCTGATGGAATTCCAGTAGAAGTAGATACAAACCTGAGTGAAGGCGATCATACATTGACCGTTACATTCACACCCACTGATACAAACTACACTACAAAAACCGAGACTATTGATATCAATGTTAAGATGTATATTGGTTAACAGCGCGTGGGCTATAGATAAAGCGGTTATCCGCTTTCCCTTTCTTCAAAATGTAACGCGAATGTTATAAAGTGGTAAGTTTAAATATTAGAGAATGTCTGACAGGCTCTTAAACAAAGAATACTTTCCAAATACACTAAGCAAAGAATAATTTCTATGTGATTATCTAATAAGAATGGTGCCGAGTTGGAATTTTCAAAAAAAGTATGAGGCGGATCAGAAGATCCGTTTTCTCTTCTTACTTCTGTTCTTTCAGCCTTTTTATAA
>CAZCKG010000301.1:0-3463 GCA_964498825.1 uncultured Methanosarcinales archaeon | reverse complement strand
ATGGGCTGAATGATTCTCAAAAAAGAAATAGTGAAGTGAGGATCTTTTCCTCTCGATTCTTTTCTTTTATCTCTACTTTTCTCTTTCTACTTCTCTTATATGATTACACCCTTTGTCTTCTGTACAGGAATATACCAAACAAGCAGACAATACCATAGGCTATTTCAAACCCAGGAATACTCATGTTTTTCTTCTCAGAAGCGTTTGTCAATGCGTTTTTCGTGTTTATTTTTGACACCGAACAACTTGCATTGCTAACTGTCAAATCTATGATATAGTTCGCTAATGCTTCTCCTATCAATTTATTAGCTGCTTGAGTCGGATGTATGCTGTCTACGCAATTCGTGGAATTGTACGCATCATATCGTCCATTATTGGGGACGGTATCGATTATATCATATATATTAAACACATAGTAGCCGGCTTCAAGCGCTTGTTCAGACAAATTCTGGTCCAGGTATGTTGTATTCTCTTCTAAACCTCTTCTAACGGGGGTCAACAGAATGATGGGTATAGCCCCATGTGTTTTAGCCTGTGACGCCATCCACAAAATATCGTCGATAATAGATTGCTGAGAACGCTTATCTCTCAAATCAATGGCACCGTACATAATGGTCACATATTTAGGATTAAACACTGCCATTTCATCTAAAAATCGCATTCTTCCTGATGCGACGGTTTCATTAGCAATTGCTCTGTTATAAAATACATAGCCGCTGTCGCCTAGTGTGATATTAGCGTAATGAATGTATGCACCGTAAGGCATCCCAGCCGCACCGCCTGCAGTAATTGAGTCGCCCATAGAAAGACAAATTATCTTATTTGGATCGTTGCACGTTGTTGTGAGTGTGGATCGACTGGTAAAGTTTTTATAAATATTGGTTCCGCAGCATGCAGCAGATGAAAATTTAAACCATATTCCATGATAGATGCTTTCTCTTCCAAAAGACTCCCCTAAGCAGTTTATAAATGTGTTGTATGTGGTATTATTATATAAGTAAATTCCAAATTTGAGATGAGATAATCCGGTGCTGTTTATGAATGTATTATTAGATGAATCCATTAGAAATATTCCGTTATTTTTACTCGAATTTGTATATCCAATCAAAGTATGAACAGTATTGTTTCTGCATGACGAAAAAGAAAGACCATCACTTGTGTTTGAATATCCGGCACAATTAGATACATTATTGTAATTTGATGTCTTGAAATCAATTCCACGACTTGTATTCGAGCAGCCTGTACAATTTGACAATGTGTTATTATTCGCATTTGTAAGACATATCGCATAATTTGAGTCAGACACCGCCGAACAGTTTGTCATACGTGAATCGTTTGCAATTATATACAATGATCTATCGCTAATTGATGATATATTGCATCTTTCAACTGTTGCAGTGGATCCACTGACATATACGCCGGACCCTGCTATACTTGATGCTGAACAATTACTTATTAGAGTCTGTGCTGTATTTTTGATGAGGATCCCATATGAAGACGTGCTCGAATTGTGCTGTATGACGTTTACGTTTTTTATAGTGATGTTGCTGTGGTTGTTGCTTATTATCCCTATACCAGCACCAGTTAATCCGCAATCTATCGTATGTCCATTACCATCGAAAACGATATCATCTTCTTCTACGGAAAACGCGGTTGTGTTTGCCAATATGTTTCCCTTTAATACATACGTCGTTCCCGATGAATTCAAACTGTAACCAGATACGTATCCTACCGGAATGTCAACCGCAGATGCTGTTCCGATTAGATACACGAATAGAAATACAAAAAGTAAAAATTTCAATATGACCTACTCCTCAGAGGCACCAATATTTGACCCTCCATCTTATCTTGTAGAGATAACAGTAAAGTGACAAATACTAATGTTACAAAGCGATTTTTTGTATTCCACACAAGAAAAACCTCAACATCAATCATTAAGCAGGCTGCGATATCACTTAAATGATAAAAAGTTTTGAGTCTTCGAAAACTTATAGCCTTAATATTCAAAGCTTTTATTATTATTTGATATTATCGAAATTTTTCTATAAATCAGTATATTTATTTTCAAAAAAGATTGGGGAAGATTATCTTCCCTTAAATTTAAAGAATACGAATAGCAGAGAAACAAGTCCAAATACTAATTCAAACCCTGAGGACTTTTCATTTCCTTCAGTTGCTTTAGCTGCAATAGTGCTTGCATTGTCTTTTTACATTACTGGCTGTTGATACTGTAGAAGGTTCTGATGCCAATGTGCTTTTCTTATCATTCTTCTGTAATCACGAGTGAAGAATAACTTGGAACGTTTGCTGTAAAAGAGGATGAAGGCACAAAGAAGTAAAAGATCCTTAGAACTCAAAAGATCTCTTTCTATGGAAGAGTACAAAATAAAGAAAAAAGTTTGACTTATATTTCCATATTGTTAAATGATATTATGAACTCTGTTCCATGATCTCTTTTTAGTTCGATAGTGCCATCTAATTGATCTACCAGAAGGTTCACAAGTTGCAGGCCAAGTGTATCTGAGTTTTCAAAGTTGGTTTTTTCAGGAATTCCAACTCCATTATCTGAGACGATGAGAGTATATTTAGTACCTCTTTCAATAATATTTTCTTTATCGTTGCTCAGCTTGTTTCCAAAAAGCTTAATTTTTATTTCTCCTTGTTCCCTGTTCGGAAATGCATATTTGAGAGAATTAGATACGAGCTCATTAACAAGCATCCCTAATGGAACCGCAGTGTCCATGTCAAAGAAAACATTCACTTCAAGGCTCAGATTCAGGCTGATATCGGTATTTCCAAATTTGTATGTTTGAAATAGACCCTCAACGAGTCTCTGCAGGTATAGAGAAAAGTTCAAGGTATCAGTTGTTCCTTCCTCTTCATGTAGTTCCTCGTGAATCAGGGCAATTGATGTCACTCTGTCCTGGCTTTCCCTGAAGGCCTCTATGATTTCTGAATCCTGCACGCATTGTCTATTCTTGAATTTTTCAGCCTGAAGATCTAAGAGAGAAGAAATAACCTGCAGATTATTTTTGATCCTGTGATGGATTTCCTTTTTACGAATTAGTTCAAGGTTTCTAATAGCTTTTTCAGCTTTTTTACGCTCAGTAATGTCCTGAACTATTCCCTTCACTAGAATAGGGACATTTCTTTCATCAAAAACAACTTCAGCTTGTATATTGACTGAACGTTCTTCCCCATTATCTAAAATGATCCTTTGATCAATGCTGTGAGGTTTGTCATTATCAGGTTTTCTAACGATGCTATCAAAGTAAGCTCGATCATCGGGATGTATGTAATTCAAATATTCCTTGTAAGATGGTGCTAATTTTTTAGGATCACGTCCAAAAATACGATAAAGTTCGTCAGACCAATATATTTTACCAGTTACAAGATCCCAATTCCAGTTTCCAATATGAGCGATTTTTTGGGCTTCAGCAAGACCTTTTTCATTCTCTTTCAA
>CAZCKG010000300.1:0-3472 GCA_964498825.1 uncultured Methanosarcinales archaeon | reverse complement strand
AACGAAAATAAGAATACATAAAGGTGAGGATAGGCGAATTGTGAATGTTAATAGGAATCGATGTCGGAGGCACCACTACAGATGCGGTGCTTATCCGGAACGGAAGTGTATACAGTACTGCAAAGGTTTCCACTGAAGAGGGAAGCCTTCTGAATTCCCTGCTTGAAGCCCTTGATGCTATCAGCAGCGATATTTCCCCCAAAGAGCTGGAAAGAATAGTACTCAGCACAACCGTTATAACAAATCTAATTGCTGAAGACAAAACCGATAGAGTTGCCCTATTGCTTATTCCAGGGCCAGGGATTAATCCTGCAAGTTATTCTTTTCCTGATAGTTTTTGTCTCAAAGGTGCTGTAGATTATAGGGGCAGAGAAATCCAGCCTCTGGATGAAGCCGAGATCCGGAAAACGGTTAATGTGATCCGGGAAATGGGATTTTTAAGGGCAGCTGTTGTAGGTAAATTCGGACAGAGAAATCCTTCCCACGAGCTCATTATAAAAGAAATATTCAGGGAAATTTATCCTGAATGCAAACTGGAACTGGGACATAAGGTTTCTGGAAAACTTAACTTTCCAAGGAGGGTTGCAACTGCTATGCTCGCCTCTGCAACCAGGGAGCACTATCATGAGTTTGTTGAGAAAATCGGAATAGCCCTTGAGAAGAGAAATATCAAAGCTCCTGTCTTCATCCTGAAAGCCGATGGGGGAACTCTTCCGATCGAAAAATCAATCGATTTTCCCGTGGAAACCATTTTTTCAGGCCCTGCTGCAAGCACAATTGGAGCCCTTGCCCTTACTCCGGAAGGAGAAACTTCTGTGGTAGTGGATATAGGAGGGACTACCACGGATCTTGCACTTATTCTTTCAGGAAAACCTCTTCTTGCCTCCAAAGGTGTAAAACTCGGTTCTTCTCTTACGCATGTCCGGGCTTTTGCAGTCCGCTCAATACCTGTAGGAGGGGATAGTGTGGTAAGGGTTGAGAATTCGAAAAGCGGTGCAAAAATGATAACTATAGGTCCTGATAGATCAGGTCCTGCTTGCTGTATGGGAGGCGAGGAAACTACTCCGACCGATGCGCTGAGAGTACTCGGGCTTATTGAAGTTGGAAGTATCGAAAATGCAAGAAAAGCAGTCACAGCCACAGCGTCAAGATTGGGGAAATCCGAAATTGAAACTGCATCTCTGATAGTGGACAAAACTACTCAAATGATTGCTGAAGCAGTCCATGAGATGTTTTATGAATGGGAACAGGAACCTGCTTACAGGATATGGGAAATTCTTCAGGAAAAGAAGGAAAGGCCTCAAAATGTAGTCGGAATAGGAGGCGGAGCAAGAGGGCTTATTGCAGGAATTGCCAGGAAACTTAATGCAAAACCCATCATTCCTGATCATGCAGAGGTAGGAAATGCCATAGGAGCCGCTGTTGCAAGGCCTACAATTACCCTGAGCCTGCATGTCGATACTGAACAAAAAGCGTATTCGATCGCTGAAGAAGGAGAAATTATCAGTCTTACCTCTAATGATACAGGAAACTTCAATAAAATGGGTTTAGAGGAAGCTGAAGCCTTTGCTGCAAATCTTCTCAGAAAACGTGCGGAAAAGTTTGGAATTGCCGATTATGCGGATGAGGCAGAAATTGTCAGTAGTGAAGTTTTTAATGTCGTCAGCGGCTGGTACACTGTAGGAAGGCTTTTTGATGTGGAAATGCAGATTCCTGCAGGCCTGATCCCCGAATGGACAAGGAGGGGAATGGAATGAAGTTAGGACTTGGAAAAATCAGGGACGTACTGAAAGGCGGAGTTGAAGAGCATATTCCGGAAGAGAAAAAGGAAGACGTAGAAAAAGCAAGTTCTGAAAAAAATGCAAGTTCTGAGAATGCAGGAAAAGTCCAGACTGTAAAATCAGGAGGAAATAGTTCAAAATCTCCTGATGGAGTTAATGTGGAATTGAAAACAAGCGACGGAGGGGCGGAAGATGGATCTTTGTATCCGGCAGACCGCAGCAAAGCCGGAAAGACAGGCCTTATTTTCTTCCCTGCTTTCGACTGGGCAATTTCACCTACACATCCGGAAAGAGAAGAGCGCCTGCTCTACACCAGGGACCAGATCTTTGAAGAAGGCCTTATGGACCTGCCTGAGGTAGCCGAATATAAACCTCGCCTTGCCGATTACAGGGATATTGCAAGAGTACATTTTTGCGTTCCTGACATTAAAGCCCAGGCTACGACTCCTCACCTTATTGCAGCAGGCAGCTGTCTGGTTCTTGCTGATGCCCTGATGAAAGGGGAAGTTAAAAACGCTTTTGCCCTTGTCCGCCCGCCTGGTCACCACGCCATGGCAGTAGCTCATGGAAACCGGGGTTTTTGCAATATCAATAATGAAGCCATCCTTGTAGAGTACCTGAGAAAAAAATACGGGATTCGCAGGATTGCAATTGTTGATACCGACGTCCACCATGGGGATGGGACACAGGAAATTTTCTATAATGATCCTGATGTGCTTTTTATCTCCTTCCATCAGGACGGAAGGACGCTTTATCCCGGTTCAGGTTTCATGGACGAACTCGGAGGCCCAAAAGCCCTTGGAAGGACAATTAATATTCCCTTGCCTCCTGCAACCCCGGATGAGGGTATACTCTACATTCTCGATTCTCTGGTGCTTCCGATTCTTGAAGACTTCAAACCGGAACTTGTTTTGAATTCTGCAGGGCAGGACAATCATTATACTGACCCTCTTGCAAATATGCGCTTTTCCGCACAGGGCTATGCAAAACTGAACGAGAAACTCGCTCCTGATATGGCAGTTCTTGAAGGAGGCTATGCAATCCAGACTGCGCTGCCTTACGTAAACACCGGCATAATCCTTGCAATGGCAGGGCTTGACTATTCCTGTGTCAGAGAGCCTGACTACAGGCCCGACATGTTTGTTCAGGCTGAAAGGGACAGGCAGACACTGGAAAAAATAGTCTCAATTCAGCTCGAAAACTGGAAAAACAGGGACAGGCTTGTAGAAGCAGAATTGGCAAAATACGGGGACTTTTACCGTCGGAAAAAACAGATCTTTTACGATACTGATATGATTCAGGAACTGCAGGAAGAGACAGTCCGTATCTGCCCTGACTGTCTGGGCTATATAACCATTGATTCTCAAGCCCATAGCAGTATTAATAATGCCAGAATCTTTGGGGTTTCTGTTCCTATTTACGCCTGTAACAGTTGTCAGGCTGAAGCCAGAGAAGAATACAGGAAAAGGCTCAATTCTCCTGCATATTCATATGTTTACCTGCAGGATAAAAAAGCAGATGAATACAGGGCATTTAATACGAAGACAAAACAGGAGACCGTTTTCTAAAAAATAAAAATAGCTTGTGAGGAGAGCTCCTGCTGATTCTCCTCATTCTCTCCTGCCTTTTTAATTTTTCAGTTCTTTGTTCTTTTTAATTTTCCATCTCTTTTGCCTTTGATTTCTTTAATT
>CAZCKG010000299.1:0-3473 GCA_964498825.1 uncultured Methanosarcinales archaeon | reverse complement strand
TTATAAAAGCCTGAGTTATTATATATTCTTCCATAATATATTTTCCCTAGAAATTGAATTCAATTTTCATGTATTTTGGAATGATTTTTAATTTTTCTCCTGCCGGAGAACTTACTTAAAATTAAGTTTTAGGCCTTTATAGGAAGGGATTTTGATCCAGACTTCCATGGATTCGTTTTATATAGTAATCTTTCAAATAATCAAAAACATCTAAGCTTATTTGCAGAAGAAGTTGTTATTAGTACAATAATTTCATTTCAGAGTATTATCACAGAAAAAAATAAAAAATAAAAACCTTATAATAACTTTGTGAATCAACAAAAATCGCCCTTAGCTTTCGGATCAGTTACTGCAATCAATAAAACTGGGAAAAATAACTAAATGTCTCATTTAAAAAGAGATTAGAAATCATTAATATATCGGAGTTTAAGCCATTAGGTAGTTTCTCCTCCACTTAAAAATTTAGGAGAAAAATTAAAAATCATTCCAAAATACATGAAAAGAATTCAATTTCTAGGGAAAACCCCCTCTAAAAAAAGAAAAAATGTTGTTTTGTTCAAGTACGTTTTTTTCCATGCATTTTAAAGAAAATATGATTTCATTTGTATTCGGTTAAGATACTAAATGAGTAATGTGTATTACTTTTTATTCCAATATCCAGTAATAAAGCCGGAAAATCACTACACATGGTATTCGAAGTTGTGCATAAAATTCGTTAACCGAATACAAATGAATATGATTTAAATTGCAAGTAATTATATTGAAGCTATTAAATTTTGTTCCAAAATCTGACGATTTTGATTTTACTTTCCTCACCAGATTTTGGAACTAAATCCTAATTAAGTTTAGATGGTATATTTTGAGCTTAGATTTTAAGCACAAAAATAATTACGAAATAGATAGCCATTGAGACAAGTCCCATAGGTACTCCGAGCCTTGCCCATTCTTTGCTGGTTATACCCAATTTACCTGCAGAGATAATGTTCGGGATATTTCCGGGGATCAACATTCCACCTGCAATTAAAAGTCCCATAAGTATACTCTTTATCTGTAATTCACTCATAGCAGGTCCTATCTCAGCGGCTGCCAGAGTGGCATTATCCAGGATAGCAGAAACCATGTTTACCCAGTAGAGTACAGTGGAAGGAATTTGCGTAAAGTATTCGAATATAATAGGCTTGAAACCATCTCCGAGAAATGTAAGAGCCATAATAAACAGATAAACCTTGACAGCTCTCATTATGACATCTTTCAAAGTCTCGTTATAATCTTCGGCTTTCATTCCAGAGTCTTTCATATCAACTTTCCCAAGGAAGAACATTCCAACAATACCGTAAACAAGGATGCCTGGAAGAATATATTTACCCAGCATATTAAATAAGAACATGAAATCAGCATGGTAAGGAGCACCGGAGAGTTTTGAGATAGCAATTGTCGAAAGAGGTTCGCCGAGGGGGGTAAGCGCAGCGCCAAGTCCAATTGAGAAACATGCGATAACTGTCAGGTCGATCTTGGATTTTCGTGAAAGAGGCAGTGCATTAACCATTTCAACTAGAATGATTGCCGCAAGAATAGCTGACATTACACTGGAAAACAGACCAAGCACAGCAATAAGGATAAAAGCCATAATCTTAAGAGAAAGTGCATTTGCCATTTTTCTGATTGCTTTATGGATAGGGTCGTGCCATTTATAGATAATCAAGCCAACGACCAGCACTATCTGGAATATCCCTATTGGAATGCCGCCAATATGTAAAGAAGCCAGCGGAGAAGTCAATGCTTCTTCAATTATTTCCATTCTCCAGCCTGTTTCTGCACCTGGGATTTCAACAAAACCCGAAATGGTCATTGCTGCAATTCCACAGATAAACAGGAAAACCTCCAAATTTTCCTCAATAACGTGTATTTTAAAAGGGCCGAGCAATACAGCCAAGAATATTACAAGAAACCCAGCTAAAATTCCTGGTTCAAGAGCCATTAATTTTTCCTCCTTTTAATCAATGTAGACCACAAAATTCCTTAAGAGTTTATATACTGTTGAACTCTTTTACGGCTAGAATGTTTTAGTGTTATAAGAGATATTCTATTTAATCTTCCATAATATATTTGTGTTTAATATATTATCCAAGTGTTATATTTTTTCTGAAGATAGTTAATCTGCATTTCATTTAGAGTCTCGCTTAAGGTGAATTTTTGAATGTTAAAAAAGTGTTTTTAACTTAAACTTTCAAGGAATTGAACTGCTCCATCCATTTAACACAACAAATAAACATTTAAAAATGGTTTATGAACTGTAACCAAAGTCAAATAAAAAAATTTTACCCCAAAATTGGACTCAAAAAATAGAAATAGACAATTTTTGAAGGTTCTGTGAAATTTTTTTAAAATCCAGTTTGTTTCAAATTAACCTACTTGAATCATCAAAAAGCAACTTGTTGATAAGTAGTTGTAGATTAAAAAGAATATAAGATAAGGTTAATCTGACTTTTTCAATCTAAATTGTTAGAAGTATACGATATAGCTGAAAAAAAATTATGAACGATCTAATTATATATTCCAATCTTATATTTCTGGCAGATATTTAAACCTGAGATTTCAACGAAGCTTAATGAAAAAAGAATATCCTCTTCAAATTGAAAGGAAACTTTTCAATTCAAAGACGAAAATATTTTTGTGGTATACGTTGATAAAGTTAGATGCTTCCTGAACATGTTTTCTCAAGCTTTAAGGATTTAGTAACCTTTGGCTATTTGGAAAATTTATTTTTCCTATACAGCGTGAAGAGGATATTTTGAATTTGTAATCATGATTGATATGTACCAGAACTTTCCCAAAATCCGATGATTTCAATTTTATCTCATCACTGGATTTTGAAATTGAGTTAGTACAATCAAATGGACATATTTTAGTTAAATCTTAAGCACAAAAATAATTACGAAATAGATAGCCATTGAGACAAGTCCCATTGGCACTCCAAGTCTTGCCCATTCTTTGCTGGTTATACCAAGTTTACCTGCAGAGATAATGTTCGGAATATTTCCTGGAATCAGCATTCCACCTGCAATTAAAAGCCCCATAAGTATACCTTTTATCTGGGGTTCAGTAAGATTAGGTCCGATTTGGGCTGCTGCAAGAGTGGCATTGTCAAGGATTGCCGAGACCATGTTTACCCAGTATAGTATTGTAGCGGGTATTTGTGCAAAATATTCGAAGATAATAGGCTTGAAACCGTCTCCAAGAAATGTTAGAGCCATGATAAACAGATAGACCTTGACAGCCCTCAGAACAACGTCCTTTAAGGTTTCATTATATTCTTCTGCTTTCAGCCCTGAGTCCTTCATATCAACTTTCCCAAGGAAGAACAGTCCAACGATACCGTAAACAAGGATGCCTGGAAGAATATACTTACCCAGCATATGAAATAAGAACATGAAATCAGCATGGTAAGGCGCACCGGAAAGTTTTGAGATAGC
>CAZCKG010000298.1:0-3475 GCA_964498825.1 uncultured Methanosarcinales archaeon | reverse complement strand
TCTGTTAATTTGATCTCCATTATCTTATTTTTATATGTGAGTTTTTCACACCTATATTTCTTTTTATTTGCGACTGTTTTTTTATGTTAATGTGTCATTTTATATCTTACTTTTACAGATAAAGAATGACAATAAGAGATTATCATACAGAATCTGATGAATGTACAATATCCACTGGGGAGAACTATGGAGATAGACCGCAAAATAAATGAGAAAAGAACCTCCGAAAAATATATAACTGATGAGGAACGCAGGCAGCTGCTTTCGGCCCTGCATTCTCGCCTTTTCTGGGTGGGCCAGTATATTCCGGATAATGTGGAATTTGAGGGAGAAACTTACCCTCTGCACAATTACGTGTGGGAATTGATTCAAAAAGATGAACTCAGTCCAGCTGAGAAATCAAGGATAGATAAATGTATCGAAATTATTTCAGCAAAGGAAAAGAAGGACGAAAAGGAACTGGAAGAAAGGTCCCTTACTTCGGAAGAAGCAAGTAAGCTTTATCATGAGACTGCAGGCTTATTGCGCGCAATAGCAGATCTGAAGGAAATCGAGAGCGGTACCCTTAAACAAAATACGAAACGTTTTCAGGAACAGTTCGTAAGTCAGAGAATTAAAGACGCAAAGCTCTGGCTTGAATTTATCAAAGAAGTGTCTAAATGAAGCACCAAAACTGGGATTGAATGATAGATTTAATCACTTTAATACTCTTGGAAATTTCTGGAGCAAAGGTTATATCTCTATGAATCATTTTATGAAAACAGGATGTCATTTAAGAACAGACACGTCATCTCTATGAAAGATTTTTCACGGGAAGAAATCGACTACGTTCTGGATACTGCAGAGAAGCTTGAGCCTGTAGCCAGAGGTGAAGAAAGATCCCGGCTGCTGGATGGAAAAATTATAGCTCTTCTTTTTTTTGAACCAAGCACAAGGACAAGACTGTCTTTTGAGGTTGCTGCGCAAAGACTTGGAGGACAGGTTCTCAATCTGGGTTCCGTGGAGGCAAGTTCGGTAATGAAAGGAGAAAATCTTGCCGATACTATCCGTGTGATCAGCAATTATGCGGACCTAATAGTATTGCGTCATCCTCTTGACGGATCAGCACGAATGGCTGCTGAGTTTGCAAGTGTCCCTGTAATCAACGGTGGAGACGGATCTGTCCACCACCCAACGCAGACTTTCCTTGACCTATATACTATCCGCAGGGAAAGTCATCTTGAAGGCCTGAAGATCGCTATGGCAGGGGACCTGAAGTACGGAAGAACAGTTCACTCTCTCTGCCATGCTCTGTCCCTGTACGGGGCTGAAATGACTTTCGTTTCGCCTCCTGAGCTCAAGATGCCTCCGGAGATTGTCAGGGATCTTCAAAAGAGTAAGATAATCGTAAAAGAGACAGATTCCCTTGAAGAAATAATTGGAGATATTGAGGTTCTTTACATGACAAGGGTTCAAAGGGAACGTTTCCCTGACCCTGAAGAGTATGAGAAGGTAAAAAACAGATTGAAAGTTACAGGTGACCTGCTGAGAACTGCGGATCCTAATCTCAAGATCCTTCATCCTCTCCCAAGGGTCAATGAAATTTCACCTGAAGTGGATTCAACACCACACGCATGTTATTTCCAGCAGGCTTTCTATGGGGTCCCTACAAGGATGGCACTTCTTGCTCTTGCTATGGGAGTGATTGAATGAAAGAAAAACGAGACCTGAAGATCCAGGCGATTGAGAAAGGAACAGTAATCGATCATATAAAGGCAGGACAGGCCTTGAATGTCCTGCGCATACTCGGAATTTCTAGTGCTTTCCGAGCTACTATTAGTTTTGTCATGAATGCGCCTGGTGCCAGAGGCAAAAAAGACGTTGTGAAAATTGAGGGTAAGGAACTCAGTGTCGAAGAGCTCAACAGGATTGCCCTTATCTCTCCGAAGGCTACCATCAATATTATCAGGGATTTCGAAGTCGTCCAGAAGAATAATGTTGTACTCCCTTCTTATGTTGAAGGTGTCGTGCGCTGCACTAACTCAAATTGTATTTCTAACAGCAGTGAACCCATAAAATCCAAATTTTCCGTGCTCCAGTCTGAAGAAGAAGGAGTCTCTCTCCACTGCCTGTATTGTGAACATGTAATTTCAGAAAATATAGCCGAAAATTTGTTGTGAACGGAAAATTTTCTTAAGCTTAAAAATATTTTTTATTTTATCTTAAACGTATTGCCTTCTTTTTGGGCAAATAGCTTCTACATAAGTTTCTCCGGACATACATTTCAGCTAAGAATAAAAAATTAAAAAAATTATAAACAGGATTTCAGGGGAAAATCTCATGCTGAAAAGCAAGAAAGGCACAGACAATGCAGATGAATATATTAGTTATGAAGAGCGCAATAAACTCCTCTGGAGCCTGAGAAGTGATTTCGCCTGGGTGGGAAAGACAATTCCTGAAAGCATAGAAATTGATGGACAGGAATACAGATTAAGAGATCTGGTTAGGGAACTGAGAGAAGGAAAAGTAATCGACCCAAATGAGGCTGCCAAACTCAGGAATCTTATCCCGAAATTGAAGGAAAGGGCAAAGATAGATGAGGAGTTGCTTGAGACAGAAGAGCTTACAATAGGAGAAGCTGAAGCGCTCTATGAAGAGGCAGTCGGACTTTTAAGGACCTCAATGGAATTAGAGGACATACTTGAAGGGAAAGGTGGGGAAAAAAGTGCCGATGAATTTAAAAGAATGCTCAATACCCAGAAGCTTATTGACGAAAAGCGCTGGCAGGAGCTTATTAAAAGTTTGAAATAACTGGTTTGCTTGTCTTCTAGGATATATTTATTGGAATTTTCCGTGGATATTATTCCTAACTTTTTTTAAAATATTCCACAAAAACAATTTATCGCCTTCACAAATGCCTTTCAATAGATGATTTTATCTCTGTAGCTGAGACTTCGTCTGTGATTAAGGAATAGTAAGAGTCCAGCTCATACCATTTTTTTTTGTGCCTAGTTTTGATATATAGCTGTGTATTCAGGTCCCATAGCTGGGTTTTTTGCTTCTTCGCTGCAAACAGAATGAGAGGGAGCAGTGAGATTAATAATAGAAGTATTTTCCATTCTCCTTTTACTACAGCCATGTAGACCACGAATCCGCAGAGGGCAATTCCTTCAATTGTCAGGAGAAGGGACATTTCCTTTGAACGCTTTTCAAGTCTGTATGATGTTATGCTTTCAATCTCTCCATAAGGAATGCCAAATTTCTTCAATCTGAAGGCCTGAGGATGTACTCCTGATCTGTCTACCAGAACTGCTGCTTCGAAGGTTTTGAGAATTAGCAGGTAATAAGAGAAGTTAAATCGCAAGAGACCTGCCAGGAAAAGATGAATCTCTTCTGGAAACTTAAGGCGCAGGAGCAGGTTGAAGCTTATCGAAAAATATGCTAAAGACATAGTTGTATTTGCAGGAAAGAGCACATTTGAGGTTCGTAATTCCGA
>CAZCKG010000297.1:0-3478 GCA_964498825.1 uncultured Methanosarcinales archaeon | reverse complement strand
GTATATTATATAAGAAAACGGATGGAGCACTCACCCGCAGGATGGCTGACAGAATTCCACGCCCGAATACTCCCATCCTGCCTGTTACTGACAGGCTTGAAGTCCAGACAGGGCTTAATATTCCTGAAGAAGGCATTTTCCTCGGGCATTTGAGTGTCGGGGGAGAACTCGTAAAAACTCATTCCGAGCCAGAAACAGTTGCATATTACCTCAGGAACGACTATACTATGGGAGACCCCCTTATTTTCAGGCACATGCTTATCTGCGGGAGCACAGGGACAGGGAAAACCTTCCTTTCCAAAAATATCCTCCGCCAGTTCGTGACCGAGCATAACAGGTACAAACTGCGGAGTTCCCCTGACAAAGTCAGAAAAAATCCCTGCCTGGTAATAATGGATCCTCAGGACGAGTACTCCCAGCTTTTTGAGGATAACGAGACCCTGACAGAGGAGGATAAATTCAGGTTCGAGTCTGAAAAAGTGAACTACGGTCGTGTCCAATCTACAAAGGCTTTTGTAGCAAAGGTAGCTGGGCAAAGATACCCAGGAGACAAGTCAAGGGCGGTACAAACTGAATTTACTATTCCTTTCTCTTTTGTAAAGAATAATCCCTGGCTGATTGCAGCTGTTGGAATGTCAGAACTCCAGTACATAGGACTCGAGGTTCTTCTTGGGGATTTCTTTAAGTCAAACACATCCCATACTTATCTCAATTTCATCACCCATGTTAATAATGAAGGCACTCGTTCTTATTATGTTGACAGCGGGAAACTTCACGAGTCTTCGTATGACGGGATTGTCAGGAGAGTGAAAAGTTCCTCTTTCTCGAAAGTCTTTGATCAGGATGCAGCCCCAATTACCGATATTCTGGAAAAAATCTTTAAACCGGGACAGATTTCGGTTTTCCCAACTGAATTTATTAGCGATACCAGAATCCGAGACCTTATAGTGCTTACAATTATGAGTCTGACAGTGGACAACAAGCTCAGTACAACCGGGAAAGATGAAATCAAGGAAACTCCAATCATTCTTGCGCTGGATGAAGCTCACCGCTACCTTTCAAAGGCAAACGGAGAACATGCCCGCCTGATTATCTCCCGCTTTGCAGATGCAGCCCGTCAGGGCAGAAAAGAAGCACTGGGTCTTTTTTTAATCACACAGGACCCTCAGGATATTGATGATACTGTTTTGAAACAGATTAATACGAAACTTATCCTTAACCTTAACAACGATGCAGCTATCACATCCCTGAAAGTTCCGAAGGAATATGAACGCAGAATCCCCTATCTTAAAAAAGGACAGATGATTATCCATTCCCCGGATAACAGTGACATTGTAGAAATAGTCGGGCTTTCAAATTGCGTCGTCAGGCACCGCTGATCATATTAAGGAAATATTTGGGTACGAAATTTGGAAGAAAAAAATAAGAAGAAAAGACTTAGAAGAAAAGACTTAGAAGAAATTAAACATCCACCGGAGAAATTCCGGCGGCTACTTTTTTTAATTAAGGACAGAAAGAAAAACAGTCTGTCATTGTGGTTTTTCTATTTAATACATTTATTTGGAGACTGTAATATATCCAGACATTGTTTTTGTGCTACTACCTGCTGAATTCTTTGCTGTTAAGTAAACAGTGTATCTTCCTGCTTTACTGTATGTGTGGGAAGGATTTCTGGAGCTTGAATATGTTCCGTCCCCAAAGCTCCATTTCCACGATGTAGGACTGTTGGTACTCTTGTCAGTAAACTGCACCTTCAATGGCAATTTTCCTGAAGCAGGAGTTGCCGAGAAAGCAGCAACAGGTTTCACAACCTTGTTTACAACAATATATCTGGACACTGTTTTGGTGTTACTTCCAGCTGCATTTTTTACTGTTAAACTGACTGTATATTTTCCTGCTTTACTGTACGTATGTGAGGGATTCCTGGATGTTGAGTAAGTCCCATCTCCAAAACTCCACTTCCATGCCGCTGGACTGTTGGAACTTTTATCAGCAAACTGAACTTTCAAAGGAGTGTTGCCAGAGCGTGGAGAGGCAGAAAAAGCAGCAATAGGAATTTTCAAAGTATTAACAACAATATAACCGGACTTGGTTACCGCATTGCTTCCAGCTGCGTTCTTAACGGTTAGACTGACTGTATATTTTCCTGCTTTACTGAATGTATGTGAAGGGTTCTTAGAGGTTGAATATGTTTTGTCCCCAAAACTCCAGTTCCAGGAAGCAGGAGATCCTGTACTCCTATCAGTGAATGAGACTTTCAGTGGGGCATTTCCCGAAGTAGGGGATGCAGAAAAAGCAGAAACAGGAAGGTTAGACCCAAGAGTGCACATATAGATATCTATGTTTCCATTGCGATCATCTTCCCACACTATCCTGTTCCCGTAAATAGCGGGAGTATATTGATTTGATTCAGCACTGCTGATCTGAGTTTCTCGGGATTTGGAAAGATCATACATGTAAATATCCCTATTTCCGTTCCTCAAATCGTACCAAACTATCCTGCTTTCAGAGACTACAGGCAAGTACTGGTCTGACTTGTTGGTGGTTATTCTGGTTTCTCTGGATGTTGATAGATTGTACAGATATATATCGTAATTTCCCGGTTCATTGCGGTCATCCGACCATACTATCTTATCATCATAGATAGAAGCAATTGCAGAATATGATATATTGGCAACAATCCGGTTTTCTTTTGAAGTGGAGAGGTTATACATGCAAAGATCATATTTTCCATTTCGATAATCCTCCCACACAATCCTGTCCCCGTAGATTCTGGGAAAGAGCTTATTTGATTTACTGGTGGTTATCTGAGTTTCTTTTGAAGTGGAGAGATCGTACATGAAAATATCGTAGTTTCCATATCGGGTGTCCACCCATACTATTCTGTTACCGTAGATTGAAGCCCACAGCTTATCTGACTTATTGGAGGTAATCCGGCTTTCCTTCGAAGTGGAAAGGTTGTACATGTAGATATCCACGTTTCCATTTCGTTCATCCTCCCACACTACCCGGTCACCATAAACAAAAGGCAGATACTGATCTGATTTGTCAGTAGTTATCTGAGTTTCCCGGGAAGTGGAAAGATTGTACACATAAATATCGCCGTTTCCATTTCTTTCATCCTTCCACACTATTCTGTCTCCATAGATCACAGGATTGCTCTGAGGCAGTTTATTAATAGTTACTTGAGTTTCATTAATAGTAAGCTGGTCATTTACAGATTGCGTAGTAGACGCTGATGTCATAGGTGATGCGAAAATTAAGGACAAAAGAATTAAAGCTATTGAAAAAAATATTTCTTTGTTATTCATTAATTATTCCTTCTCTGTTTCCATTTACTTCCCGAAGTACAAAATATTAATACAGTTTACTCTTTAATGATTTTTATTTGTTTCTTAAAATCTGGAATCAAATTGCTTCTTTAAATCTGGAATCAAATTGCTTCTTTAAATCTGGAATCAAATTGCTTCTTTAAATC
>CAZCKG010000296.1:0-3494 GCA_964498825.1 uncultured Methanosarcinales archaeon | reverse complement strand
GAGCATGATGATCTCTACACATTGACAATTCGGATTTTTAAATGTATCGCTGAACACTTTTTCTTTAAGTTATCACAAATCTCCCTTTATACTACAATACTTAGCAAAAGTTAAGTAAAAGCACCATTAAGTATTTATAATAACATAATATTACAACATAACTGACTAATCAGTCATTCACAGAGATAATCCATGAAAGAACAGATCAAAGACAAAAGAATAGCAATTATGGAAGCTGCCCTGAAGCTCTTAACTGAAAGAGGCTTCCATGGTACCTCCACTGCCCAGATCTCAAAAGACGCAGGTGTAGCCACAGGCACCCTTTTTAATTACTTCCCCACAAAAGAAGACCTTATAAACAGCCTGTATTTTGAAGTTAAAGGAAACTTAAGCCACGCTATGGCGAAAGATCTCGAAGCTGAAAGTACTTTTCAGGATAAATTAAGAAAAATATGGTCAAATTTAGTCAATTGGGGAGTAAACAGTCAGGAAGAATTCCTTTTTGTCGGACAGTTTTGCACATCCCCTTATATAACAAAGTTTACGCGTGAAGAAGTGATGAAGGAGTATATCTTTCTTCATGATCTTGTGGATGAAGGAATAAAAACGGGAGAAATCAGAGACTTTTCCGCAGAACTGGTCATTGCGATGTTTTATCAGGGCAGCAGGACAGTAGTGAACTTTATCTTTGATTCAGATCCATCACTGGATGAAAATAAGATTATAGAAGATGGATTCCAGATTATCTGGAGAGGTCTGGCTAAATAATATTTTTTTTCATCTTCGTGGTGAGTGAGCAGTCAATCATCAGGAACTTAAGAGCTTTGTCCACTTCTCAGGTAAACAGAAGATCAAAGACATCTCCTTTCCGCGTATCAGGGATGATTATTCAGTATATACTAGCTCAGGGTCGTCCGGCTCTATTCTGGATGGTCTTGAAGTCAGGGGCAGAGACGTAAAAAAGCGCAGGATTATGTATCCGAGTGGCTGCGTAAGATTGGGATTACAGAAGTGAAAATATGAAAAAGCTTAAAAAAGTGATATTCTATTTACTCAGTTTTTTGCTTCTATTGGGCGTTGTTATTATATTGTTTATAAACATAGACCCGGCTTTCGGCGGGAAACCAACTACAGAACAAAAAGAATTCTACCAGCATTCAAATAATTATGTTGATGGGAAATTTATTAATGAGGCTCCTGCAGAGCTGGTTACAAATTCTTCAGAAGCTTCGTCAAAGAATGAGGATTCTGCTTCAGACGCTAAAGACCGTAATCCTGCTGGTCCAATTCCTGTTTCTGCCATTGACAGGGACAAAATTAAAAGTGAAAATGATAGTTTGACCTGGTTTGGACACTCCGCTTTTCTGCTTAGCATTGATAATAAAAAGCTATTGATAGACCCTATGTTGAGTCCTATTGCCTCGCCGGTTTCATTTGTGGGAATTAAAAGATATGAATATAGTGAAGATATTATGCTGCATCTTATTGATGAAATGCCGCCTATTGATGCAGTTTTTATTACACATGACCATTATGACCACTTAGATTATCAATCAATTGTAAAGCTAAACAGCAAAGTATCACATTTTTTTGTTCCTCTTGGGGTTGGTGCTCATCTGGTTCGATGGGGTATTCCGGAAGGAAAAATTACTGAACTCAATTGGTGGGAAGAAACGGAGTATAAAGGCTTAACCGTTGCTTTGACACCAGCCAGACATTTCTCTGGAAGAGATCCGTTTAATATCGATACTACCCTCTGGGGTGGATGGGTCATTCTGGGAAACAACACTCGCTTATATACTAGCGGAGATACCGGATATGACGTCCATTTTAAGGAAATAGGAAAGGAATACGGACCCTTTGATATCACCTTAATTGAAGGCGGCCAATATGACCGAAGTTGGTCGGATATTCATATGATACCGGAACAATCTGTCCAGGCTAATTTAGATGTAGATGGTAAAACTATGATGTTAATGCATTGGGGAGCATTTACATTAGCTAATCATGGTTGGAATGAACCAATAGAAAGAGCACTAAAGGAAGCAAATAAGAGAGAAGTAAATATAATTGCCCCGGAAATCGGCGAAACCGTTCTATTAGATTCAGACATGCATATGCCTCCTATTTCATGGTGGGATTTTTGAAAGGGCATTATATATTGAGACTGTGGCTGGAATATGGGGGATATCAGAGGAAGCAAAGTTATAGAAATGGTATCTGAAATGATAGTCACCATTTTAAATAATGCGACGTTTCGTGTGTAAATATATGTCTCCCCCAAAAGTCATCCAGTTCTTCTTTCAATACTTTAATATTTTTAAATGATTTTATTGATGTTAACTCTTCTCTTGTCGTTTTCCAACAATATTCTGTTGGATTCCTATCTGGTGTAGCTGGAGGGAAAAATAGTATTTGCATCCACTGTTTATTGTTTTGATAAAATTCCTTTGCCTTTGCTGATCTATGCCATGTAGCTCTGTCCAGTATAAGAAATATCTTTACTCCTATCTCTCTCTTAAAATCGATTAATGACTTTAAATAAGAGTCTGTATTCTTTTTAATTCCTAAATCATACCAATAAAACTCTCCATTTTCAGTATAGAATCCTCCAATATTGATTTTGGCTTTTGAACCACTTGTAAATTTAATAGGCTTCGAGCCTTTGATAGCCCAACATTTTGATCTGTTTGAATCCACAAAAAAACTGCTCTCATCTTGAGTTACAAATAAGTGGTTAGGATTCAGGAATCTTTTTTTGAACTTCGGCTAGAAATTCGTTTGTGAGAGCCTCATTTCGCCTTTTTGATCGAGGTCGACATGTTATTTTACTAAACCCTAAATTTTTAATAATTTGTCTCATTCTTGATTTTGAATAAGATATATTGAATTTTTCTTTGACAAATTGAACTGCATCCTTTGTTTGCCAACCACGATAATAGCCATCATCTGTTGGTATTGGCTCTGATAATGCCTTCTTCAACTCAGATACTTGTTCTGCTGTTAAAAAAGACTTTACTCCTCGACCAGGTTTACATTTAAGGCTAGACAAACCTTCTTTTTCAGCTTGTTTTATCCAACGATGTACTGTTGAACGGTGGACTGAAAACTCTTCTGCAACTTTAGCGGGACTCAAGCCATTTTTAACCAATAATAACGCTTGAAGTCTAATCTGCTAAGTTTTGTTGCAGGAACGGCATATAGCAGTGGAAATATCAGATGTGGTAAACATTTCTAAGCTCATAAATAATAATTATACAAGAATTAGTATAATAATGTTGCATTAAATGTAGAGCTGACTAGAGAAAAGCTGTTTTATCGAAGGAGAAGAATCATAGGCATGTTGGAAAAATTATTTTTCAATTTTTTGCATTCTGTCTTTCTTTGTAGGGATTACTTTATATAACATTAAATCTTACAGACTGACTAATCAGTCAACACTACTCCCTGATCGAATAAACGATTAAGAAAGAAAATCATGAAAAATTTCAAGG
>CAZCKG010000295.1:0-3507 GCA_964498825.1 uncultured Methanosarcinales archaeon | reverse complement strand
GATAGGCTCAATATTTATTTGACTCTTCGCTGTTTTATATGGATTGAAAATAATTGGCTAGTTGAAAAATGACTACTTCAAGATAGATAAGCGTCTACTCTGAATATGCTTTTTCCAAATAGATTGTGTTCAGACATTAACCATATTTGGGAAGTAATTATAAATTAGTAATGGAAGTAAGCCATTGAAAACTGCAAGAATAAGAACATCTCTACATTTTTCCATGTCTGGAAAATGTACTCTTTTTTTTGGATCTGATCTATAATTCAAGTACACGATCTTTAAATTATCTACTCGAAATAGCGGAGAGCAAAAAAGCACATCAGACTCTATGATTAATTAATTTTACAGATACCTGCAGGTTTCAGCCATTGATTTCTCATTTTAAATTTATGATTATATTAAAGAGAAATATTTAAAAGATTGCATAAAAAAAGTTAGCATTTATAGGTGAAAATCAGAGAATAAATAAAAAAGAAATAACCAAAAAAAACAATTTTGATTAATTGACGAAATAAGACAAATAGTTTAAATAGCTACACTTATTTAATTATTTAAAGAAAGAAAAAAATACTTCCCGAATTCTGCAGATGTAAAACTCAGTACTAACTATTCTCAACTCTCTAAATTGGAAAAATAAGCCTTGATACAAGGGTATGTGAAAAACATGATTCCGGTTAAGAATCTTTAGCATATGTTTTAAAACTAATGGAGTGAAAGGGTTGTCAAAAATTGCACTAATAACAGGAATTACAGGTCAGGATGGCGCATATCTTGCCGAATTTTTGCTTGAGAAAGGATACATTGTACACGGAATAAAGCGGCGCTCTTCCTCTTTTAACACTGAAAGAATAGATCACATTTACAAAGATCCCCACGAGAATAATGTCGATTTTTTCATGCATTATGGAGATCTTACAGATTTGACAAACCTTACCCGTATTATCCAGAAATTGCAGCCCGATGAAATCTATAATCTTGCGGCTCAGAGCCATGTGCAGGTTTCTTTTGAAACTCCGGAATACACATTAGATTCCGACGGACTTGGGACTTTGAGGCTGCTTGATGCCATCCGTATTCTCCACTTTGACAAGAAGACGAAATTCTACCAGGCCTCAACAAGTGATCTTTACGGAAATGTCAAGGCAACTCCCCAGAAAGAAAATACTCCTTTTTACCCAATAAGTCCATATGCAGCAGCCAAGCTATATGCCTACTGGATAACCAGAGTATATCGAGAAACCTACGGCATTTTCGCATGCAACGGCATCCTTTTTAATCATGAATCTCCAATCAGAGGAGAGACCTTTGTTACAAGAAAAATCGCAATGGCTGCTGCAAGAATAAAATATGGTATTCAGGATAAACTTTACCTGGGCAATCTTAATGCAAAAAGAGACTGGGGTTTTGCAAAAGACTATGTAGAAGCAATGTGGCTCATGCTCCAGCAGAATAGACCCGATGATTATGTTATAGCTACAGGCGAAACCCATTCAGTCAGAGAATTTGCGGAGTTTGCATTTAGAGAAGTAGGAATCGACATCATATGGCAGGGGGAAGGTGCAGATGAAGTGGGAATTGATGCCAGTACAGGCAAAGTGATAGTTGAAATAGACCCTAGATATTACAGGCCAACTGAAGTCGATATTCTCATAGGAGATTCCTCAAAAGCCAGAAAAATACTTGGCTGGCAGCCAAAAGTCAAATTTAAAGAACTGGTAAAAATGATGGTAAAGTCTGAGGAAGAGAAAATCTTGAAAAATTATCCCGTAAAAAGAGTGGCAGTTAAGCAAGAACTTTGTAGTGAACTCATAAATTAACCAAATTTTTATGTTCCATTTTTTGGAGAATTTTTTCTACGAAAAACTCCTTTTGTGGATTATTCAAAATCGTTATAAAAATATTAAAAAGACCTCCAAGAGAAGGAAGCTTCGAAAAGTTATTAAGTATAAGATTTATAGTCATTGTTTTTGCCGTAACATCATTACATAATTATACAATTATAAATTTGTATAATGGTGTACACTTACTTTATCACTAAATTTTGGGACTGAGCCCTTGTTTTGATCGAGTTAGGCTTATTCATTAATCCTTCAGTTTCGCTTTAGCTTTAATGGAGATTCCCATCCTCATTAAGGGTTTTCAGCAGCTCAATGATCGAATATGAAGCCCGTGTAATCCCCATACTGCGCCTGTCAGTGTCCGTGCCTGCAATATAGAGATTTTTAATTGGAGTTCGGATATCTGCAAATTTTCCATTGATTGTGACTGCAGCTTTTTCGGGGATCATTATCTGCTCATGCTGCATATCTATGTGTTTCTCAGCGTTTGGAACTGCACGGAAAATGGTGTCGTAGGCTCTTTTAAGTTCTTGTATTTCATCACTGTTTTCGTCGATCACGAAGGAAAAGCCTATAAGCTGTTTGTTCTTTGGGGCAAGTGATGGGTCATAATTGCTGATGGGAGTTGCCCAGTAAGCAAGATCCTTAAACCAGATCTCTGAGCCAGTATAGTTGAATTCAGGAAGTTCCTCTTTAAGGCCAAGCCAGATAGTCAGGCTTTTGCTATGAACAATGTCTTTTAAGTCTACTACATACTCTGGAGGAAGATCCTTTATAAGCGCTGGAAGTTCTGTTGCAAATCCTGTATAAATTACGAGGTCTGAGTAATAGATCTCATCGGCCTCCACTCCTGATACCTTTCCGTCCTGTGTCAGAATGGACTTCACTTCACATTCTTTTTTGATCTCTACTGTTTCCGGAAGGGAGTAGAGAAGAGCGTTAAGTAAAGCTTTTAATCCTTTTCTGGGGTAGCCCTGAGAATTATTAACATCATTTGTTGCAAGCCTTTCAAGAGATGTAAAAGGCTGGGTGACTTTGGTCATTCTGGCCTGAAGAGAAGCGTGGAGATGATATGGAAGGATTGAAGCAAGGATAGACTCCGCAGACTGAGGTTTTTTCGGCTCAAGTTTTCCTATCATGGCATCAAACTGCTCCTGAGTAATACTGTCTCTGACAAAATTGCTGCCATACAGGACGCGGTGGGCTGATGTTTCCTTCATAGGCTTTCCAGAAAGGGAAATACACATTGTATCCACAAAATTGTAGGTATCTTCAGAAAGATTCTTTGGTAGGAAATCATATACTGAGCGGTTCGAAAGATCTATTCCGAATGAGGAAAGAGTAAAAGCCTTTGTAAGAGTCTGGGAAAGTAAAACTCTGTCCTTTCTCGGAAGTACGTCAAAGGTAACGAAATCTTTCAGATTGGAAGGAACTTTGACAAAAGTATTTTCGGTCCGGATATAGTAATAACCATATTCTTCAAACACAGGCAGATAATCAAAATACTTGTCCATCAACATTTTCAGAGGCCCTTCCGTCAGGTGAGTAACCGCGTGTACTCCAGTATCTACCTGATAACCGTCTACCATGTAACTATTACAATTCCCTCCCAGATACCTCATTTTCTCAAGTAAAAGGACTTTTTTTCCGTGCTTTGAAAGGGTCA
>CAZCKG010000294.1:0-3509 GCA_964498825.1 uncultured Methanosarcinales archaeon | reverse complement strand
TACTACCTTGTTTCTTCTTTTAATCCCCTTGTTAGTTCTCTCCATCATATTAGTTGTCCTTATTCTTCTCCAATGATCCTTAGGGAACACGTAACAAATATATAAAAAATACCGGAAAAGAAAATGTGTAACAAATAGATAATAAATTGGGTTTTATTTCTGAATTGTTTCCAGTATTTTGTTTTCGAAAATAAAGGCAATTAAAAGGTTTAAAATAGAATTAGACTAAAGACTTAAAACCTGGCTGCAAAATTAATTTTTTAAATTTATCTCACCATCATCCTCTGCCTGGGGGCCTGTTCCTGAAAGAAACGCTTCTTGAGATCAAATCTTCGTTTATGGATTACTTTAAAGAGAGGGAAGCTGAAATTAACGGCTCTCTTCTTGCAGTACTGTCTGGGGAAAATATTCTCTTCCTCGGGCCTCCTGGAACGGCAAAAACTCAACTTGCAAAAAACATCTGCCAATCTATAGAAGGGGGAAATTTCTTTAACTATCTCTTGACCAGCTTTTCAACTCCTGAAGAGATCTTTGGTCCCCTCTCCTTAAAAGCCCTGGAAGAAGATGAATTCCGCCGGAGAATAGACGGCTGCCTTCCAACTGCTCACATTGCTTTACTTGATGAGATCTTTAAAGCGAGCAGTGCAATTTTAAACAGTCTGCTTACTATTCTGAATGAGCACAAGTACCATAATGGGAGAGAAATTGTAGATGTACCCCTTCTCTCAGTTTTCGGAGCATCAAACGAACTCCCGGACGAAGACGAAAGTCTCGAAGCCCTATATGATCGTTTTTTGTTCAGATACAGACTCTCTTACATCCAGGATGATGAAAATTTCCGAAATCTCCTTTTCCGAAATCCTGAAGATTTTGCTCCCTGTACACAAATTTCGGTCTTCGAAATAGAAGAACTCCGCAAGAGTGCAAAATCCATTCCTGTTGACCCTGATGTTGAAGTAATAATAACTGAGCTTAGAAAAGTCCTTCAGATTCAGGAAATCGAAATATCTGATAGGCGCTGGAAAAAAGTTATACAGGTCCTGAAAGTTGCAGCCTGCAGCAGCGGGTGCTCGGCTGTTGATCGGACAGCAGTTCTTTTGCTCCAGCACATGCTCTGGAACCTTCCTGAGGAAAGGGAAACCATAAGAAAAAGGGTCTCAGAGCTCGTGGTCTCAGGGGGTGTCAGTACCGAAAAACTCTACTTTGATGCCGAGGATCTGAAAAATGCCCTGTATTCTGCCCTGAAAAACGAACTCCCGGCAGAAGTCACATGTGATAGCTGCGGTGAAGAATTCAGACTCAGGCAGGAAATAGAAGCTCACCATACCGCCTATCAGAACCATAGTTACACTCTTAAAAGAGAAGGGGACTCAAGAATCTACACCTACGAGAACCTTGTGAAAGAAATTGATTCTTTTTATAAAAATTTGGAGAAGCAAAGCAACTTATCCCCGACCCAGAGAGAAATTTTCAAAAAAGAATTAGATTCCCTGACTGGTAGGGCAAAAAATATAAAACAAAGGCTTGAGGAAGAAAGGGGACTTTTCAGGAACCTGATGGAAGCAAATATCTGGCTTTCGACCCTGGACAGGAACGAAGCCCTGCTTTTACACGATACAAAAAATGCGGAATTGGCCGAAATCGAGGTTCTAATTAAAGAAATAAAAACTACTCTTGGAATTCAGGACAGCGGACCTCATACTGCAAAACAGCATTCTTCAGGCTTGCAGCCTGCAAGACTGGAAGCAAATATAGAGGAACGTGATTCGGACAGCAACACTGCCGGATTTATAAGAGGGCTTGGATCGAGGTTCAAGCTGAGATGATAGAGAAAGCTTGGGTTAAAATTTTAAAAAAAATAAGTTTATCGTAAGTAAGGTTTCATGAGACAGAGGTGTTGATACGAAAGATTCGGCCAGTTTTCTAAATACCCTGAACAGTACCTTCTCTGAATCTCACTTTTTTTTTTCCAGAAGCAGGTCGTGGCATGAATCTCTTGCGGTTCAGAAGCAAACCGCCTTACTGCTGGAAAGAGAATTGAGAAGTACTATCGCTTTTCCCAGGATTCTCCCCCGACCCCTGCGTGAGAAAATTGCTGAGATAATTGCATTTGAAATCCTTTTCGGGCAGCCTTACGAAATAAAGGATCCTGAAAAGTTTATAAGGCATTTTGGGGGCTTCTATCCTATTTATCTGGCTTTGAAAAACTCGAAACCCTGGCCCAAACTTCAAAAGATCTCAAAAAAGAGCCAGAAAGCTGGAATTGCCTGTCTGAAGCTTCTTCTTCCTCTGGTCTATTCCCTGATGGAACGTATTGCAGCAAAAGAAGATTCTGAACCAGATGCACGAACATTTGATGAACTGAATGAAGAAATGAAGGCTATTTTGAGGGAATTTGAAAAAATCCTCAAAGACACCCTTCTCTTATGGGAAAACAGTAATTCAAACGAATTATCCGGGAAATTTCAGGATCTTAATCGAAATCCAGAGCAATCTGATATTTACGGAAATGTTATCAGCCTTATGCAGATGGAAGGCTACCAGGCCTTTCTGGAAAGCAAGATGGAAGAGCTGTACCTGCGGATGCAGGAGTTCATTTCGGAGATGGAAGAGAACCTGGATCTTTTTGATACCCTTGCCCTTCTATTTCCAGAAAGAAACTGGAATTATTCCATAAAGGAGCTTAAAAAAGAACCTTTCTACCTGCAGCTTAAGACGCTGAAAAATTACTCCTCCTTTTTTGAAAAAAGTCCTGATCTGAGAAAAATTGTTGATTTTATCGGCAGGAGAGAGTTTGACCCTCCGGCTAACCGCATACGCTTCTCTCCTTTCGGAAAAAACAGGATACAAACAGTTCGTATCTCTGATTCCATCAATAACCTCCTTCCTATAGAAGCCGAAAAACTCCTGAATCCGTCACTAAAGAGGAAGTTCTATGCGGATATGCATGAGGGAAAACTCCTGAGCTACCAGCTTCTTGGAAAACACTATACAGGCCCTCCACGAACAAAGCCAAGAGGTCCTATGATTGTGCTTGTTGATACTTCAGGCTCTATGCATGGAGCTCCCCAGACCCTTGCCAAGGCTGCGGTGATTGCTATGGCAAAAAGAATGCTCTCCCAACAAAGAGACATGAAAGTTATCCTTTTCGCCTCTACAAGCCAGCACCTGGAAATAGAACTCAGCAGCAAAAAAAAGATGCCTGAAAAGTTTTTGAACTTCCTTCTCTATACCTTTGGAGGAGGAACGGACTTCAATACTGCCCTTGCCTCAGGCCTCAGATCCCTTAAAGAAAAGGACTTCCAGGGTGCAGACCTGCTTTTCATTACAGATGGAAAGTCCCAAATTTCTGACGAGCTTATGCTCGCCCGCTGGGAAGAGGCAAAAAAGAAATACAGCGCAAAGGTTTACTCGCTAATAACTGGGAGTAGCGGAGCAGGCGGGCTTTCGGAAATTTCGGATTATACCTATTTTGTGGAAATGGAACTTGATTCTGAAGGCACTGGCGG